>JBDUAE010000291.1:0-3162 GCA_040004805.1 Chthoniobacterales bacterium
CTCCCGCTCGCCGCGAGATCGCGGAATTTTGGCCGTCCGATTTGCTCCAGCTTTTTGCGGCAGCGGGACTTCCGAGAAAATTGCCGCCGCCGTTCCCGCCGGGCGAAAAAGTGGAGGCACTGGCGCGGACTGGCCGGCCTCCGCGGATCACTTCGCCGCGCAGCGACGTGACGTATTCACCGTCCACGGGAAGCCGCGTTGACCGCGCCCTTACCCTCGCGGCCGAGACCGATTCAGACGTCGAGACCGTTTACTGGTTTGCAGGCCGCGAATTTCTCGGCGCGACCAAGCGAAATACCCCGCTCCAGTTTCAACCGCGCCCCGGTCAATATGCCATCGTCGCGCTCGACGATCACGGTCGGTCGGATTCGCGCGCGATCGTTTGCGCCGACTAAATTCCGGGGTCGCGCCCGCGGCCGGCTGCGCGAAACTGGAAGGATGTCATCGCAGGAGGGCGCCGCGCCGAGGGAGTTGGCGAAGCAGTTGCATCCGCGGCTCCGGCGCTGGTTTCGCCGGACGTATCCATCCTTCACCCACGCCCAACTCCTCTGCGTGCCGGCGATTCTGGAGCGGAAATCGATCCTCCTCACTTCGCCTACCGGCAGCGGCAAAACGCTCGCAGGTTTTCTCGGCGTCTTCGATTTTCTTTTGCGAAAATTGGATGCGGGCACGCTGAGCCGAGCGGTGCAATGCATTTACGTTTCGCCGCTGCGCGCGCTCGCTTACGACATCGGGAAAAATCTGCAGGCGCCGCTCGTCGCAATGGGTTTGGAGAAAGAAATCACCCTGCACGCGCGGACCGGCGACACCAAGGCATCCGAGCGCGCAAAATTTCGTCGCCGCGGCGCGCATTTGCTCGTGACCACGCCGGAAAGCCTCGCAGTGATGCTGGCGCAGGAAAGTTACGCGGCGCAGCTCGCCGAATGTCAGTTCGTGATCGTCGACGAGCTCCACTCGTTTGCCGGAAACAAACGCGGCGCGGATCTCACCCTCTCGCTCGAGCGCCTGGAACGATTGCGCACCGCGGACGCACCACTTTGTCGAGTAGGCTTGTCCGCGACCGCGGCGCCGCTCGATCTGCTCGCGCGTTTCCTCACGGGAACGGAGCGGGAATGTCTGATCGCGGAAGCGCAGATCGAGAAGCGCCAAATCGTGGAAGTTTTTTCTCCGATTCGGCGCAAGCCTTATCCGCCGGCTGGTTACACGGGCGCGCGGCTTTATGCCGAGCTGGCGGAGTTGATCCGGAGCCGCCGTTCCGTTCTCGTTTTTACTAACGTCCGCTCGGCCGCGGAACTACTGGGTCTGAAGCTCAAGGAGTTGCTGCCGGATCTGGCGGAGCAGATTGAAATCCATCACGCCTCGCTCGATCGGAGCGTGCGCTTGGAAGTGGAAGACCGGCTGAAGGATGGCGAGCTCCGCGCCGTCGTCTGCTCCACTAGTCTGGAAATGGGAATCGATATCGGCGCGGTCGATCTGGTCGTGATGGTGGCGACGCCGAAAGGCGTGTCCCGCGCCATCCAGCGGATCGGTCGCTCCGGTCACTCGTTAGACCGGAACAGCCACGGCATCCTCGTGGCCACGAATATCAATGACCTCGTGGAAGCGACCGTGACCGCGCGCCGCGTGCGCGAGCGTGCCCTCGATCCGGTCAGAATCCAGCGCCAGCCGGTCGATGTGATCGCGCAGCACATCGTGGGTTTAGCCGCGCTCGCGCCAATCTCGGCCGACGAAGTCTTCGCCCTCATTCGGCGGGCGTATCCATTCGCGGAACTGGCGCGGGCTGAGTTCGATCAAATCGTGCAATACCTGGAAGGCGGCGGTGTTTCGCTGCAAAAACAATATGCGGGATTGTTCGGGAAGATCGTGCTCGAGGGCGGCGTCATCTCGCTCGCGCACCCCAAGGTCGCGCGCGAATTCCTGGTCAATATCGGCACGATTGTTTCTGAAAGTTTTGTGGACGTTTTCCTGCGGCGCCGGCGCCTCGGATCGGTGGAAGAGAACTTCATCAAGCAACTGCAAATCGGCGATCTCTTCGTCCTCGGCGGCCGGATTGTGCGGCTGGTCGAGACCGCGCTGCAAGTGGCGCACGTGGAACGCGCCGATGGTCATCTCCCCACCGTGCCGCGCTGGAATGCCGCCAAGATGCCGCTCACTTCCGGCCTCGCCCAAGGCGTGCGCCGACTTCGTTTGGAAATTGCGGACCGACTGGCCGCAGGCCAGGCAGAGGATTCGGCCACGCTGGATTGGCTGGTCGAGAATTACGAAATCTCGAGCGCGAACGCAGAAGCGATCCTCGAGCAATTCCGTGCGCAGCTCCGCGTTTCCGAGATCCCCGCCGGCAAAAAAATGCTGATCGAGCTCTATCGTGAGGGCGAGCATTCCCATTATTTCTTTCATTCGCTGATCGGTCGCAGCGCGAACGACGCCCTCTCACGAATCGTAGCCTGGCGCGTGAAGCAGCGCCTCGGCGGCAACGCGCTGGTCACGATCGACGATTACGGATTCCTCCTCACCCTGCGGCCATTCCAGGAAATGCCACTGGAGGACTGGCGTCTCTGTTTTGAACGCGAAGGCGCGGAAGAAGATTTGCGGGCAGCGTTGCGCGGATCGGAATTGGTGAAATGGCAGTTCCGCGGCGTCGCCCAAACCGGGCTGATGGTACCGCGTCATCTGCCCGGTCGCGAACGCCGGCCGCGGCAACTCACCTGGAGCTCGGAGGTGTTGTTTCGCGTCCTCGAGCAACATGAACCTGACCATCCGCTCCTGCGGGAAGCGTATCGGCAGGCGATGCATACTTTTCTGGACGACGAGGAGGCCTACGCGCAGCTCGATCGAGTGCAGCAGTTTCGCTGGATCTTGCACGCGCTCCCCGTGGTCTCCCCGTTTTCGTTCGCGATCTACGCGAGCAAGATCAAAGAGAGCATGATGCTGGAGGACCCCGGCGCGGCCTTGGAGCGGATTTATCGGGAGCTCTACGCGCGGGTGGAAGCGGTGGCAGAATCATCGGCGCTCAATTCCGAGAACGCTCCGCCGGCGCGGTTGTCGAAAAAATAAACAAAAAAGGGGCAGGTCTTGCGACCCACCCCCTCCTGTTACAGAGCAATGATTTCTCCCTAACCTTTGCTCTGAGAAACGATCTCGTTGAGTTTGAAGATCGGCAGG
>JBDUAE010000292.1:0-3152 GCA_040004805.1 Chthoniobacterales bacterium
AATTGGCTGCGCGAAGCTGGCGTGCCCGCGGGCGCCATTCTCGAAGGCGGTTACAGCGACGCGCTGCCGGAATTAACCGACACGTTTCTCACGGCGTGGGACGGTCGCTGAATCCTCCCGGCCGATTTCCTGCCAGAAACGATCGCGAAAAAAAACTCCGTGTCCTCCGGGATCTCTGTGGTTAATTCAGTCTCCGAAACGGGCCGTAGCACAGCTTGGTAGTGCGCTTGAATGGGGTTCAAGAGGTCGTGGGTTCGAATCCCGCCGGCCCGATTTTCACTCTCGCTTTTTTGGCGACAACAACGGCCGCACCAACAGGCTCCGGCCGCAATTTCAGTAGTGGGATCGTCGGACCGCGCGTAATCTCTCTCCGCCATGTCCGATCACCTTTCTCACCCGCCGACGGCGTCGCCGGAAGGTGAGAACTGCGTCTATCGCAACGTGGCCCGGCTCCTCGCGGAAGAGCCCCAACTGGAAGCGGTCGCGTTCCAACCCAAGAACCAGCTCCTTTCCATCGCCACTCTGGGCGACGATCGCGGCCGCCGCATCGCCGCGCGCGTCAGCGAAGCAGTCGCGGAACGCGAGCAGGGCTGCGGCATCCTGGATGCGCGCGGCAATTGCGAGCAGTGCGGCGAACCGCCGTCGCGGAAAGTCGGCGCCGCCAATGTGGTGGTGAAGGAAGTGCTCGGGAGCACCGTGATCGAAAAATTGACCTGCCGCACCGCGGTCGGCTTTTGGCAATGGAACGCCGTCGGCTGGCCGGGACGCACCGGCTGTTGCGGATCCGCCGGCGGGCACGAAGACCCTAACGAGTGGAAGCGCCTCGCGTGGTTTTCCGTTGTCTGTCTGCTCGCCGGATTGACCGCGATCACGGCGCAATATTTTCAGGCCCCGCCGTTCCTCGTCCTCGCGCTCTTCGGTGCGAGTTACGTCGCCGGGGCGTGGGACGCCGCCGGTGAATCCTGGAATCGACTGCGCCACGGCGAACTCGAGATTCATTTTCTTATGCTGGCGGTTGCTTTCGGCGCGGCGCTCATCGGCGCATGGAGCGAAGGCGCGCTTCTCCTCTTTCTCTTCTCCGCCTCGGGCGCGATGGAGCACTATGCCGGCGCGCGCACCCAACGCGAGATCAGCGCGCTTTTCCGCGGCGCACCGAAGACCGCCACCGTGCTCGAAGGCGCGGACGAGGTGGAGCGCCCGGTGGAAATGCTCACAACCGGCATGCGGTTGCGGGTGCGAGCGGGCGAGCAAATCCCAGTCGATCTCCGGGTTACTCGCGGAGAAAGTGCGTGCGACGAATCAAACCTAACCGGCGAAGCGCGACCGATGCCTAAACAGGTGGGCGATGTGGCGCTGGCGGGAACGTTGAATCTCTGGGGCGTGCTCGATGGTGAAACTTTGCGGCCAGCCAACGAAAGCGCGGTGCAGAAGATCATCACTTTGATCGAGGAGGCGCAACACTTCAAAGCGCCCTCGCAGCGCTTCAGTGATCGCTTCGGCACTCGTTATACTTATGTCGTGTTGTCTCTGAGCGCGGCGTTTTTCGTTGTCGGCTGGTTGGTCCTGGGCTGGCCCCCTTTCCTTTCGGGAGGTGCGCACGCGAGTGCGTTTTATCGGGCGATGACCTTGCTCGTGGTGATGTCGCCCTGCGCCCTCGTCCTCAGCGTCCCGTCGGCTATTCTCTCAGCGATCGCTTCGGGCGCGCGACGCGGAGTTCTCTTCCGCGGCGGTGCCGCGATTGAAACTCTCGCCGATGTGCGCACGGTCGCGCTCGATAAGACCGGAACCCTCACGTGTGGCGTGCCGGAATTGGTTCGGGTGGATGTTTACGACGGTGACGAAGATTCGGTCTTGTTGGCGGCATACAATCTCGCCCGTCTCTCGAATCATCCCCTCTCCCGCTCAATTCAAAAGGCCGGCACGCAACGCGGACTCGCCACGCAAGATTTCACTCACGCGGAATCGCGCGCCGGCAGCGGGGTCACGGCGCGGAGAGGTGGAATCCTTCACGTTCTGGGCAATCGCGATTTCGTCCGCGGCGCCATGAAAGGCGCACCCTGTGATGCGCCGCTGGCCGACGACGCCGACGTGGCCGAGGTCTGGATCGCGGGACCGGGACTCTGCGGCCGTTTACTCTTGCGCGACGAACTCCGCGGAGAAGCGCGCGCGATGTTAAGCCAGTTGCGGAAGGCCGGGATGCGCATCGCGATGCTGACCGGCGACCGGCAGGCGACAGCGGACGCGATTGGGAAAGAAGCGGGCGTCGACGATGTGCGGGCTCAGCTTTCTCCAGAAGGCAAAGTCGCGGCAGTGCAGGACCTCAAGCGCGCCGGCGGCAAGGTGGCGATGATCGGCGACGGCGTAAACGATGCGCCTTGCCTCGCGGCCGCGGATGTCGGCGTCGCCATGGGCGCGCGCGGTTCCGATGCCGCGATGGAGCAGGCCGAAGTCGTGCTCATGAACGATCGCCTGGAGAATTTCGTCACCGCTTACAATCTCAGCCGCCGCGCAAAAGCAATCATCAGCCAGAACATCACTATCGCGCTCGGCACCGTGGTGGTGATGGCGCTGCTCGCTCTTAGCCACGGCATTCCCCTTTCCCTGGGTGTGGTCGCCCACGAGGGCAGCACCGTCATCGTGGTCTTAAACAGCCTGCGTCTGCTGTTTGTAAAAACCGATCCGAGTTAGCTCCCCGCAATTGCAGCCGCGGCCCTCTCGCCGTAACGTCCGCGCCTTATGCTAAGCGCTGGAATCGTCGGCCTGCCCAACGTGGGGAAATCCACCCTCTTCAACGCCGTCACGCGCAGCCGCAAAGCGCAGGCCGCGAATTATCCGTTTTGCACGATCGATCCGAACCTCGGCGTCGTCACCGTGCCGGATCCGCGGCTCGAGGTGCTCTCGAAGCTTTCCAGCTCGCAAAAGCTGATTCCGGCCGCGATCGAATTTGTCGACATCGCCGGTCTCGTGAAGGGCGCGAGCGCGGGCGAAGGGCTCGGCAACCAATTCCTCAGCCACATCCGCGAGGTGAACGCGATCGTGCAAGTCGTCCGCTGTTTCGAGAACGGCGACATCCATCACGTCAGCGGCACGATCGATCCCGTGCGCGACATCGAAGTGATCAACACCGAATTAGTCCTGGCCGATCTCGCCTC
>JBDUAE010000038.1:0-10552 GCA_040004805.1 Chthoniobacterales bacterium
CTGAGATCGGAGAAACGACGGGCGACGATCTGTTCTTGCGCCTGGAATATGACGGGGCGATCGCCCTAAATGGTGGCGAAACCGGAAAGACAGCGCGTCACTTCGCGGCGCTGGGAGGGACGCGCGCCGCGACTGAGGCGATGGAGTCATTCCTGCTCGAGCGGCACGATTCCGCGGTGACGCTGGCGCGCGCTCTGAGCACAGCGATGGATGCCTGGACGGTGGGACATTTGGCTTCAGCCGACGAGGCAACGAATGCGCTGCCGTCGAAAGACAACGTGGCCGCAGCGCGTCGAAAGAGTTTGCAGGAACGCGGGGTGGAAGCGGCGCTCCTGGAGCGCAGCGGTAAGATCGCGATTCGCTATCGGCCTCTGACCGAGAAGGAACTCCAGCCCAGCAAGGCTGGGTAGAAGGGCGCGCAAATTGCCGGGACGGATGGGAACTCGTAACGGTCGGGTGCGGCGGACGCTGGCGTGGAGCGGTCTGGCGCTCATGATCGCATCGGTGATTTGGTGGGAAGCCGAGCCGCGGGGGCTGCGTATCGCGGGCCCGAACAAAGACGGAGAAATGCTACGCGGTCCGATTACGCGGATAGTAATCGATGCGGGCCACGGTGGAAATGATTCCGGGGCGTTGCACGGTGGAGTGATGGAAAAAGAGCTGACGCTGGATGTGGCGCGTCGTCTGGACCAACTCCTCCGCGCCCGAGGTATGGCCACAATCTTGACCCGAAGCGGCGACGAAACGATTTCCTTAAGCAATCGCGCGGCGTTGGCAAATCGGGAAGACGACTGCATTTTCGTGAGTATTCACTTTGATGAAGGAGCGCGCGCGGCCGCCACTGGTGTGCAAACATTTTATGCTGCCCGGCAAAAGACGCGGGCCCCGCTTCTGGCCTCGTGGTTTTCCTTCCTGCGACCGGCGACGACGGAGTCGAGTAATCTGGAGAGCCAAAGTCTGGCGGGATTCGTGCAGGAGCAATTGGTGGCGCAGACCAAGGCCGTGGATCGCGGCATCCGCGCGGAGCAATTTTACGTGGTGACAAATGTGTGGCACCCCGCGGTCTTGGTGGAAGGAGGCTTTCTTTCCAACGAGGCGGATTTGGCGCGTCTGACGACCGAGGGATATCGCCAGCAGCTCGCGGCGGCGATTGGGGAAGGTGTTCTGCGTTATCGAAAAACCGCGGGTCAATCGAACATCACCGCGGGGGCGACGGGAGGCGGTCGCTGAATAGAAGGGCGCGATCGGCGTCATAAATTCACGAACATGAGAGCAAGAGCAAAGATCCTGGCCGCGGCGTTCTGGAGCATGGCGGTGCTGAACGTGTCCGCCGATCAAGTGGTGCAATCGGTACAGCAAAAATTGAAGGACGCGGGGTTCTACTACGGAGAGATTTCTGGGACGCAAAATTCGGAAACCACGGCCGCAATCCGCCGTTATCAAATTCGAAATGGCCTGCAGATTACCGGTGATCTGACGGTAGAAACGCAGAAATCGCTGGGTGTGCGAGGCGCGCCCCCGCCGATTCCCAGGCCGACCCCGGCGGCTACTCCGACGATGGCGCCACGCCAGATCCCTTCTCCACAAAGGTCCGATCTTCGTGACGACGGGACAGTGACGGAAGAAGTGGAAGCGGATTCCGAACAGTCCATCCCGCAGGTGTCATTGGTGACAACGGCCGCTCTCTTCGCCGGAACTCCGTTCGCGCGTGCGTCCGCAGACGAGCAACAAGCGGTAATCGCCGGCGCGCAGGCGCATCTGTCGCGGCGTGGATACTACCGCAGCGAGATCGACGGGGTATTCGGGCCCGGGACGGAATTTGCACTGCGCGCGTACCAGTCGCGCTTCGGGATTCGCCAAACAGGGCGTCTGGATACGGAAACGCTCGCGTCACTTGGTCTCCTCCCCGGGCAACGGGCGCCCGGTTTTACCACGCCGAGTCGGCGGGTTTATCGACCGCCGAGTTATTACACGCCGGACGGGGAGCGCGTCTACCTTCCGCGATAGGCCGGCCTCCGCGGAAGTTAGAGATTCGGTCTGGCGTATTCGACCGAGCGCAATTCGGCGAAAACTTTTCCGACGTAAACTTGCGCTTCAATCCGAAGAACGAGTCGATCATTGTCATCGGAGAGCCAGACGACGGCGTTGCGAAATTTCTTGTGCGGCGTGAGCTCGTGCTTCGGACCGATCTTGCTGAGCTGAAGATTCAATTTGAGGGCGGGGTAAGAGCCGGCAGGCACAGAGACACGCTCGCGGCCCTTGACCGTGATCGTGCACAGGTAAGCTGAGGTCGCTGGGTAAACGACGACGCGATAGGTCGCTCCGTCGGGCATGGGTTGCGAACGCAAGAAGAGGAGCGCTGCCTCCACGCTTAAAGCATTTGGAAAATCGAAGCGCCGATCTTTGGTGACGGTGGCACCGCTTTTTTGTTCTTCCTGCCGACTGATGACAGCTTCCGGCAAATAGGTGACCTCGGATTTCGTCTCCTTGCGACGGGTCTTTTCGGTTTCTACAACCGTGAGTGGGCGCAGAGTTCCAGTCGCGGCGTTTGCCGTATGGACGATGTCGTAGCGCCAGAGGGTGCGGGTGACACCGATGGTGCCGCCGACAGCGTCGAGTTCGTAATTATCACTAGCGGATTTGGTGAAGCGGACGTCCGCGGTGGCAGCGGAAAATCCGCTCCAGCCGAAACCATAATGAGCATGAAGCGGCCGGGGCGCGGGAAACGAGCCACTGGCGAACGGAGTAAGAGTAGCTTCCCACGTCTCACCGACGGCAGGCGAGACGACCAGGCCCAACAGACTGAGCGCCACCCAAAAGCGTGCGCGGAAGGGAACGGGCACAGCAGCAAAAAAGATTCGAGTGCGGGGTAACCGTGAAGGCAGAAGCTTGCGATTCGATGCCTCCAAAAGAAAACACACGCGGGATCGCCGCGTGTGTTTCCAAATTAGAAAATGCGTAGAGTTTACGGCTTCTTCGCCGCCGGGCTGGCGGATTTCGCTGCGGGGCTTGCACCCTTGGCCGGACTGGTGTCGACCGATGAAGCGCGACCCGGCTTGTTCAGAGCAGCGACGATCTCATCAGTGAATTCGATGTTGTCCGGCGAATACATCAGGAGCGGTACACCATTCAAGCTCATGCCCGATTTATCGAAAACGAGATCGAGGCTCTTGGCTTTGACCCGTTCCATCACGATGTCGGTAATTTCCTTCACGATGCCTTCGCGCATGCGCAGAGCTTGTTCCTGCAATTGGCGCTCGCGAGTTTGGCGAAATTCGTTGATCTCCTGTTCCATCTTCTTGATCGAAGAAATCTTCTCGTCGCGCTCCTTGGCCTTGGCGCTCTTGGCATCCGCGCTCAAAGCGGGGGCTTCGAGCTGCTGGTTGAGTTTATTAATTTCGTCGAGCGCCTTTTTATAATCTTCCGCGCGATCGTCGTATTCTTTCTTAGCAGCGTTCTTGGCTTCGTTAATTTTCGCCTCGGCGTCTTTGGTTTTGGTGTATTCCTTGAACGCGCGATTCATATCGACGGTTCCGATTTTGCCCTGAGCGAACGAGGCGACGGGAAGCGCCATGGAGGCGAAGAGGGCGAGGGTGAGAAGCTTTTTCATAAAGGTGTGTAAAACAGGTAATTGGAGAGGCAATAGACTCTGTAAAGGTTTATTCGTTCAAAATTGATAGCCGACATTGAAGTTAAATCGACCTTTGCTGCTGTTGTTGCCGCCAGTGTTTATCGGAATTCCATAGTCGAGTCGGAGCGGCCCGATCGGAAGATCAAGGCGGAGCCCCAGGCCAAAATCCGAGGCTGAACGGCCGCCCACGTGGAAAGCCTGAGCGTCGACAATACCGACATCATAAAAGAACGCGCCGCGGACTTTCTCGATGATCGGATATGTTAATTCGATCGTTCCACGGGAAAGAGTGCGACCGCCCACCGGCTCACCAGTTGCGTCTTTCGGGCCGACCTCGCGGAAGTCGAACCCGCGTAAATTATTAGCACCGCCGAGGAAAAGGCGGTCGAAGATTGGAACACGATCACCATTCCCCCAAGTGTCTACGCCCGCGATCTCGCCGTTAAAGAGCAGGATCATGTCGTAAGGCAGATGAAAATACTGCGACGCCTCAAGATCGAAGCCGAAGATTTGGGTATTGCCGCCGAGAAAACCGCCGGCCACGTAGGGCGTGAGGACAATGCGGGTGCCGCGGTGGGTGAGAAATGGGTTATCGCGGGTGTCGTAAATCAGACTAGTGGTGATGGCGCTTTTGGTGCGGGTTCCCCGTTCGATACCGATCGAATTCGAAGCGTTGGAAGAGACGTTGAAGATCTGAATGTTTTCCAATCGATATTCGATGCTCGCGGACATGAAACGGCCGATCCCGCGCCGGGCATTGAGCGCGAAGCCGTAGTTACGCTGGTCGTAAACCGAGCTGAGGAAATTGGCTTCGTTGTAAAAAACCTGACCGCCCACCGAGAGCTGCCGGTCCATGAAATAGGGCTCGGTGAGCGAGACGATAACGTCTTTTCTGCTCGTGCCGAGTTGGAGGCGGGCGCGGAATTTTTCACCGCCGCCGGTGAAGTTGGGCCAGTTGAAAAGGTCGAAGTTGCCTTGGGTCAATTCGATGAAACCGACAATATTGTCGACGGTGCTGAAGCCGGCGCCGAAATTAAGGGAACCGGTGCGCTTTTCCTCCACCTGAACGGTGAGATCTTTCCGGCCGGCGACGCCGGTATCTTCCGGATAGGTTTCGACCCGGGCAAAATACCCGAGATTGTCGATGCGCTTTTTAGTCGTTTCCACCCGCGTGGTGCTGTAGATGTCGCCGGGCGCGATTAGCACTTCGCGCCGGATCACTTTGTCCTTGGTACGGGTATTTCCGATGATGTTGATCCGCTGCACGAACGACTGCGAGCCCTCTTCGATCGTGTAGGTGATATCGATCCGACCCGGTCCGCTCGGGATGCCTTGCGGCGAAACGACCAAATCTACGTAACCGCCCGATCCGTAGGCATCGGCGATCGTCTTCGCGTCCTCGCGGATGCCTTTGGGCGAATAAACGCTTCCTTCCTTGACCTTGAGCAACTTCCGAACTTTCTCGGCGGTGGTGAGTTTTTCACCCTTCACGTGAATTTGGCCAACGGTGTATTTCTGTCCTTCCACGATAGGAATCACGAGGACGGTGTGGCCCTTCATCCGCTCTTTCCGGGCGGGTTGCACTTCGACATCCACGTAGCCGTGGTTCTGATACCACTCCCGCAGGCTGTCGAGATCCTGCTGAAGTTGCGCGTCGTCGAGGCGGCCAGTCTTGTCGAGGAAGGAGATAATCGTGCGCGAGCGCGTTTTCATCTGCTTGCGCAGAACGCGGGCACTAAAAACTTTCGCCCCCGGGAATTCGACCCGGGTGATCGAACCTTTTGCGCCTTCGTTGATGGTAAAGACAGCGCGAGAAGTGCCGCGCGCTTCATTTGTGTCCACCCTATATTGGACATCGATGTCGTTAAAACCTTTCGCTTTGTAGACGTCGAGGATGTCCTGCTTGGCGGTGCCGAGAGCGTTTTCGTTTAGCGGCTGATTGACCTTCAGCTTGATCTTCTTCCGCAGGGCCTTGGCCGGAACCGCAGACGCACCCTCGATTTCAATCTCGTTCACGATCGCCCGTGTTTGCACGGCCACGATCACTTTCACCCCGCCATCTTTCTCTTCGCCGAAGATGCGGACGTTCTGCAATTGCCCGCTCTCGTAGAGATTGCGCACATCCTGCTCGGCGATGCCGGGCGAATAGGTTTGGCCCACCTTGGTCCGCATTTGCGCGAGAATCCGCTCACGGCTGATCGTCTCCGGCCCGGTGTACTGTACTTCGATGGCCTTGATTTTAACCCCGGTCTCCTGCGCCGAGACCAAGCCGGTTAAAATAAGAGAAAGGACTGCCGCGAGAAAAAAAGTGAAAGAGGTGCCGCGCACAGCACGATCGAAATGTTTCATAAGAAAATAAACTCCAGGCTGGCCCAGCGAGCCCGGCCCATTGCAGGTCGTATTAGTTGGTAAGGACCGGGGTATCGTCAAGGCAGGATTTTATAGGGTCGCCCGGGCCTGGAGCCGAGGAAGAACGCACCGCCCCGGCCTAATTCAAGAGCTGATACCAATTATCTCGGCGCCGGGGCTCGTAACCAGCCTTCCGAATCAGGTTCTCAATCTCGGCTGCATCGAGGCGAAACGTCGTCCCGGCGCTGCTCACCACGTTCTCCTCCATCATGACGGAACCGAAGTCGTTCGCACCGAATTTCAGGGCCACCTGACCGATGTCCGGCCCCTGCGTCACCCAGGAACTTTGCAGGTTTGGAATATTATCGAGGAAAATGCGCGCCAGCGCCTGCATCCGCAAATATTCCGCCACTCCGACGCGCTGTTTGATCTTCAGAACCGTATTCTCGGGCTGGAACGTCCAGCAAATAAACGCCGTGAACCCGCCGCTCGCGTCTTGTTGATCGCGCAATCGCTGCAGATGTTCGATCCGATCCTCCACCGTCTCGACGTGGCCAAACATCATCGTGGCGCTCGATTTTAATCCTTCTTCGTGCGCGATTTGCATTACTTCCAGCCACGCGTTGGCATCGCATTTTAAAGGCGAAATCCGTTGGCGCACCCGATCGACCAATATTTCGCCGCCGCCTCCGGGGATGGAACCGAGCCCCGCCGCCTTGAAGGCGACGATGACCTCGCGCAATGGCATCCCGAACACTTCCGCGAAGTGCTGCAACTCGGGCGGGCTGAAGCCGTGAATATTGATGTGAGGATATTTGGCGCGGATGTGCGTGAGCAGATTCAGATACCACTCGAAGCCCAATTTCGGGTGGTGCCCGCCTTGCATCAGAATCTGCACCCCGCCCGCCGCCGTCAGCTCATCCAGCTTTTCGTCCAGTTGCTCGAGGCTGAGCACGTAATGATCGTCATCCTTCTCCGTGCGATAAAACGCGCAGAACTTGCAATAAACATTACAAACGTTGGTGTAATTAATGTTCCGATCGACGATGTAGGTGACGATTTCCGTCCCGCGCGCATCGTAGTCTGCGCGTTTCGCCAAATCCCGCCGCGCATTGGCCAGGGCGCCCAATTCTTCCAGCGGCCAGCGGTAAATTTCGAGCGCTTCCGCGGCCGAGATGCGCTCGCCCGCGAGAATTTTGTCGGTCAGAGACGGAACAGCAAGGGCTACCATCGTTCCCCATTCTAGCTGAAGATCTCGCATGGGGAGTATGAATATTATTTCCGCTATCTCGGCCGCGAATTTGGGCCAAGTCTGCGGCTGCTGGTTGAGCCAACGCCCCCGCCGCGGCTCTGAATTGTCGTGACGGGGGGCAATCTGGAGCTGCGTGACGCGCTCCTCGAACTGGTGTTTCGGCGATGGCGGGTTGCGGAACGGCATGAGTTTGCGCGAACCTCGGTCTTGCTCGCGGTCCCATGCTCATGAAGACGCTCATCATTATTCCGACCTACAATGAGCGCGATTCCATCCGCGCGTTGCTCGAATCAATTCACGTGCATTTGCCGACAGGCGACATCCTGGTGGTGGACGACGGTTCGCCCGATGGCACCGGCGAATTGGTGCGGGAAATTGCGGCGACCGACGCGCGCGTCCGCTTGCTCGAGCGCGCGGGCAAATTGGGTTTGGGAACCGCTTACCTCGCCGGATTCCGCGATGCGCTGGCGGCAGGCTACGATTATGTGGCGGGGATGGATGCGGATTTTTCCCACGACCCGGCCGTGTTGCCCCAACTGGTGGAGGCAATGGCTGAATCCGATCTCGCAGTCGGCTCCCGCTATGTTCCGGGCGGGTCCACGCCGGACTGGGGATGGCATCGGCGAGGTGTGAGCCGTTTCGGAAATTGGTTCGCGCGCACGCTCTTGCGCCTGCCGGTGCGCGACTGCACGACTGGCTACAAATGTTATCGACGCGAACTTCTGGAAATGCTGAGCCTGAAACCAATCGATTTGGTCGGCTATGCCTTTCTCATCGAAACGACATATCGAGCCGTGGAAGCTGGAGCCCGGATTAAGGAAGTGCCGATAACTTTCATCGATCGTCGGGTCGGCAAATCGAAGATGTCCATCGCGATCATGATTGAGGCTTTTCGCTATGTCATCCGCCGACGGCTGGGCCGGCCATGAAGGTAAGCGCGATGAGCGGGAACGGCCGTCGCGATGCCTGGATCGATCTTGCCTGGCTGCTTCTCTGCTTTGCGGCGTCGGCGTGGTGGTGCGTCACCGCCGCCCGCGCCCTCAGCGCCACTTTCGACGAGCCGCTTTACTTGCAGCTCGGACTCCAACATTGGCACACCGGCGCGCTCAAGCCGCTGACGCGATTGGGCATCCTTCCGCTGCCGACGGATGTGCAGGCGTTGCCGCTCGTGCTCTGGGAAAAATGGCGCGGCCTAACGATCGATCCTGATCGCGATATCGTCTGGGCACTGCCGGCGCTGCGGGCGGGCACATTGGTTTTTTGGGGTGCGCTGCTGATTTACAGCGGGCGAACGGGGCGCGCGCTGGCCGGACCTTGGGCCGGAAGGTTGGCGGTCGCGCTCATCGCCTGCGAACCGGTTTTCCTGGCCCACGCCACATTGTGCACAAGCGATCTGGCAGTGACGGCGTGTCTGCTCGCTTTCTTTTTTGAGTTTGCCGCGCACCGCGAACGACGCTGGCCTGGGCGATTGGCGCTGCCGGCGGTGCTCTTCGGCGCCGCGCTCCTGACGAAAGCGTCGGCGCTGGTCTTCGGCGGTATCGGAATGGTAGCGATTGAGTTGGTGCGTTGGCGGTCGATCGCTCCGCCGCGGGTATGGCGGAAGTGGACGCTCTGCTTCCTCCGCGACACGGCGATCATAGGGTTCGGCGGTCTGGCCGTGCTGCTTATTTATTGCGGAAGCGATTGGAAAACCGAGCCCACTTTTATCGTCTGGGCAAAGACGCTCGCGCCAGGATTCTGGCACGACACGATGCTGTGGCTGGCGGAACACCTCCGGATTTTTTCCAATGGCGGCGAGGGACTGGTGCAGCAGATTAAACATAATTTCCGAGGACATGGCGCTTACTTGTTAGGCCGGGAATATCCGCGCGCGATTTGGTATTATTTTCCGGTCGCGCTCACGATCAAAACGAGTCTGCTCCTGCTCGCGTTGCCCATCGTGGTTCTGGTAACGCGGGGACGCGCGCTCTGGAATTGGGCGCTCCTGATCGCGCTCGGTTTACTCCTATTCAGCCTCAATAGCCGGGTGCAAATCGGCGTCCGTTTCATGCTACCTTTACTGTCCTGTCTCGCGGTGGGTGTGGCGGCGGCAACGATTGAGGCCGGACGCTCTCTAACCGCGCCGATCGGTCGCTGGATTCTGATTGCCGTCGTCCTCGCGGGCATCGTCGGCAATGTCTTCGCCGATGTTCGAGTGTGGCCGGAAGCGCTCTGTTTTACGAATGCTGCGTGGGGAGGGACCGCGACCGGATATTTGCGTTTGAGCGATTCGAATTACGATTGGGGCCAGGGCTTGCTCGAATTGGAGGATTGGCGGCAGCAGCACGGAATCCCGGAAATCGATCTCTGGTATTTCGGGACCGATCCGCGCGCGTCGACGACGCCTTTCCGGCGGCTGCTGCTTAATTCTAACGAGTGGTTGCACGGTCGATCGCCCGCGGAAATCGGGCGCGGCCGTTGCCTCGCCGTCAGCACCACCTTGCTTTTCGGCGCCTACGCGAAAGGAACTCCGGCAGGCCGCGCCGCCGTGGCATTTTTCCTGGCGCAGAATCCCACGGCCCGGACGACAACGTTTTTCATCTACGATTTTCGCGGAGAGAATCTCCAAGCCAGCCAGCAGAGCGCCGCTGCGCCCTGAATAAACCAATAGCCCGGAACCATGTGCTGCATCCACGGCCCTTCCCACCACATCGAGAGACCGAGGGCCAATCCGAACGCGGTCAGAATCGCCAGGTCATTACGATATTGCGGAGCGTGGCGCAGCAGCACGATCAGACAGTAGTAGCCCGGCGCGAGCAGCGGGACGTACCAGCGAATCGACGCGCAAACGCCGGAATAATTATTCGACGTGAGCGCGTAGATCAGCCAGCCGCCTCCAAAGAAAGCGAGCGCCCAAGCAATCTCCGGCGTTTCCGCGACCCGTCGGCGCAGCAACCAAACAGCACCGGGTAGCGCGAGAAAAAGCGCAAGGTTGTGTCCGAGAAACCCGCGTTTTCCAACGAGCAGATCAAGCGCGTAGAGAAGAAAATGGCCGAACGTTTTGTGCGCGTAACCGCCGGTCATATTCGCCACGCCGAAGGGCGAACCAGGCCAAGCGAGATGGGCGGCTTGCGCATTCGCGGGCGAAAAAGTGCCGCCGATTCGCCAGTTTAAATAGTGATGAAGAGCGAACCACGGAAAAGCGGCGGCGAGGAGAAGGGCGATCGCGCGCAGACTGCGCGTCTGCCAGAGCACCAGCCCCGTTACGCTCAAGACGAGAACCGGACCAAGGCCGAGATCGATAGTGTAGCCGACGCCAATGAGAGTACCGGCGGCGACGA
>JBDUAE010000293.1:0-3130 GCA_040004805.1 Chthoniobacterales bacterium
TTTCCGTGATCGACGTGGGCAATAATAGCGATGTTACGAATCTTATCCATGGGGCGGCCTCAAGATTGCCATCGTCGAAAGAACGACGGCTGCAGCAGGAGAGCGCGGAATATGGCGGCAGGCGTAGGAGCCGTCAAATGCGGCAGCGTGGGAAAGATGCCTCGAAACGAAAGCAGCTTCACCCTCGCGGGTGAAGCTGCCTCGATTTCTACTGTTGGATGAGTTACGGGAGCGTGTTACCCACAACCGTCTTAACGATCCCAATATCGCCGGAGTTGATTGACCCGTTGGCGTTCACATCCGCGCGAAACGTGCTCGCATTCACAGGCCCGCTCGCGGCCGCCTTCGTCTGGGCCACATCCGAGGAACTGACGGCTCTGTTGCCGTTAACGTCTCCGAGAAGGAATCCGATCGGTACCACGGTGGGACTGACACTGCCTCCGCTGACGGAGAGCGTGAGGATTTGCTTATCCGACACGTTCGCCAGATTGACGATCATATCGTTACCGCTGTAGGAGACGCTGCTCACGTTACCGGTCGCGCCCGAAGGATTATTTGAGATGACCGAAGCGGTCGCCCCCGTGGGATCGCTCGAGAAGCTCAACACGATTTGGTGACTCCCCGCCGTTTTCACTCGATCTTCCACCCCAATAGGGCCAGTCAACGGCAGAGGAATGTCGAAGGTTCCCGCAGCTCCATGCACTTCCCGAGAGACGACGGTCGGCGACGGAGCGCAAGGACCGGCGCCGGCGGTGTCAGCCACCAGGCCCGAAACATTCAAGGAATAGCCCGAGCATCCGGCCGTGCCGGCGTTAGCCTCTTCCACGACTAGGACCAGGGTGGCACTAGCTGGGAGGTCGAACGAGAACGAATTTCCCGCACCGACTGTGGCCGAATCGCCCAAGTAGTTCGTGCAGATCGTGCCGGTGTTACCCACCGTCGGAGGCACGTAGCTGTTCAGATACGCAACCGTGAGGATTGGATTGGTCGCGGCAGGGCAGGACGGAGTGGTCTGAACCGTCACGCAGGTAGCTCCGGGGCCGTTCACAAAGGTGTGAGTCCGATAAAGGCGATTACCAGTTCCGAAACTACCGGGGCACGCTTTAGGCGATCCGCAGGCACTGGCAAAGTTACGCCCGAGCCGCCCTTCCTGAGTTGCATCAGTCCCGCTGATGAGGGCACCATTGGCCGTAATCGGAGCCGCCTGACAAGTGTTCAGCATGAACGGAAACGCACTCGATCCACCGTCAAAGGTGACGGTGAGGACGAAGTTGATCACCGTTCCGCAAACGAACGAATTCGAGGTACTCACTTGGAACGGCACGGTGTTTATCCCCGTGGCGTTCTCGTTGATGTTCGGATAGGGCGAATTTGGCTGCGTGATCGTTACGCCTGCCGTCGATGAGGAGAGCGTAGCGCGCACGTTCTTGCCCAGTAAGCATCCATCATTCAGGATCGTCACATTTATATTATTGCATTCGTTACGCTCGATAATGCCGTTGCCGTTACCACCGGTGACGGAGATAGCCGACGATGAATAGAGGAACGTCGCGGTGCCGCCCAAACACTGGTTCAAAGTCGACGTCGTGCCGTTCGTGATCGTGACAGGGAACGGTCCGATCGGGGCGCAATTGTGCGCGGGGTCACTCACCGTCACGGAATAATTACCCGGGCTCAGGTTCATCGAGTAGGTCCCATTCGCGAGTGTGGCGCTAGAGAAACCGTCGGAAGGTCCGCCCGTTACCTGTATGAACGCATCTTTCAAAGCAGCGCCGGTATCACAAGCGGTGATCGTTCCGCTCAAGGTTCCCTGTGCCGGTGCGACTGTTCCCGCGAATTTAAAGTTACCTACGCGGGTATGCCAAAGGGACGCGCCAGATGTCGTATAATATTCGGTCGTATACCAGAAGGTGGCGTCGTCCGACGGATCCAACGACATACTGCTGTAATCACCCCAGCGATTCGTCGTGGCCAACTGCGATCCAGTGCCGGCGAACATCGTCTGCTCACCCGACAACGTGTTCGGTGGATCGGTCGCGAGACGGCCCGCATAAGCAATCGACGGGAAAACACTCGTGCTCGAAATGGAATAGCCCACTGCGAGATTGCCAGCGTTATCCACTGCGGTGCTCCCCATCCAGCGCTCGTTTGCATCCGGCGAGAAGGTCGCCTGGTCGAAGACAGCGTAGGGTGCCCCCGAGCTGGTTTTGCGCAGAATATAATAGCGCGTGGCAGCCTTGTACTCCGCCACGGTGGGATTCACCCCGGGGGCGGGGATCGTGCCAGCGTTCACGGTATGGCAAGTGGTCAGCGTTTCGACTCCGCCACGATTCAAGTACTGCAAACGCAACATCAGGCGATCACCGATGCTATCGACGTAATCCGTTGCCGTGGCCGGAGCGGGTTCTTCGATATCAGCGCGGCCACTTGGGTTTCGCGAATCGAAGGCTGCGACGAGAAGCGGACTCTCGGGGCGCTCGGTGAAGGTCGAGTTCGCTGGAACGGCGAAATCGGCGTGGAAATTGAAGAGACGCAGCGAATCAGTCGCATCGCCAGAGGAATCGTCATTGTAGACGGCGAAAACGTTCGGCGAGCCCGCCGGCGGCGGAGTCAGACCATTAAAGTCGGTCGGAATAATTCCGGAGGACGAATTGCTCACAGTGGGAGCGACATTGAAGTAGATGTAGGCAGCGGTGGAATCGCCGACCAACATCTTTGCGCGATCAAACGCAAACACGCCGAAGCCATTGTAGGCCGTTCCGTTGGTGAACTGACGGTCGGAGAAATAATACGCATCCGACCACGCCGTAAATTTACCATAATCCGGGAATTCATTCCCGGGCGTAATGAAGTCGTAAGCCCAGTAAGCACCGGTCGGGTCGCTGGTTTTCGACACTGCCACGCACTGGTGGAAAGGCGGCGTCGCCGTGTCCGTGAACGCAAATTGCGTCAACACCCAGCGATTCGCGATGCGATCATACACCACCACCGGGTCGCCATTGTCATTCCCGGCGCAGACCCCGCCGAGTGGTCGCAGGAGGCTGCTCATCAGGAAGGACGGGCCCCGCGCCACGCCAGCTTTGCTGAAGATTTGCACCCGCACGTTCACGGTTTGCACGTAGTCATTCGG
>JBDUAE010000039.1:0-10492 GCA_040004805.1 Chthoniobacterales bacterium
GCTACAGTGGAGTGCGGGCGAGTGCGACAATGGTTTCCCACGGCACCGAGCTGTCTGGGCGTCCGATGATCACCTTCACCAATCGCGGGAGTGTGATCGTATCGGTCCATTTTTCCACCCACACGTTCAATCGCGGATCGAAGTAACGAATCTGGATACTGTCCACGCCCGAAAGCAGCGGCACCCAACTTTCCGGGCCGTCACTCTTGCGGTTGGGATCGAAGACCGTGCGCGCGAGTCCGAGTTCCATCTGATCGCCAGATTTTGCGATGGGACGGAGACGGAGACTGACGTGAAATTCGCCGGTGGCATAGCGCGTCAAGAGGCCGGGGCCCGCACCGCAAGTCCAGGTAATTTCATCGCGGGAGCGGCCATTTTGCTTAATCGGTTCGCCCAAGAGCGCGCCTGAGCCCGTAGGCAGGCTGCTCCATTCCGTGGAAAGCAGGCGGACGAAACCGGCGTAGCGTTCGTCCGTCAAATTCGCATCCGTCGAGATGCGGAGCGCAATCAGATTTGTGGAAACGAAGCGATAAATCGCCAGCGACATCATCGCGAGGATGGCCACCGCGAGCATGATCTCGAGGAGGGTGAAGGCGGCCCGGCGCCGAGAAAAATTAGCCGGCACGGTAAACATAGAATTCCACCTGGCGCGATTGCGAGACGCCGCCGCGGCTCCATTCTGCGGTTAAAATGACGCGACTAATTCCATTCAGCTCGACGTTTTTTTCACCTTTCAAGCCGGCCGGCTTGCTCTTCTGCACCACTTTTACCACTCCGTAACCGGTATCAACTTTCAGCTCGCGCGACTCCTCCGGCAGGCCGGGCGTGGCCTCGACCTCAGCCATGCGATTGGCGAGAATCTGGCGGACGCGATCTTCCTGCGTGCTGAGGACGCTCGCGTTCATGCAATTCTCCACGGCGCGCCCCAACGCAAGCACGCCGACCACGAAAATCGTGACCCCGATCAGGACTTCGTAAAGCGCAAACGCCCTCGCCTTCCGTCCGCTGCTAGTTGGTCGCATAATTACTTAGCTCGCCCCGCGCGGTTAGACTCGAGTAATTCGCCGTCCACGAGCCAGGCACACCCTTGTAGGAGACGGTCGCCGGCTCACAAATTCCCGCAGGCCAGAAAACCCACTCTGCGGGTGGATTTTTGGTAAGGGCAGCCGGGAGCGTTAGAAGAAAAGCGTCCCCTTTCTGCAGAGGGAAGGTAGCGGTCGCGACCTTCGGGTCTTCGCCCTTGGCAAACGCTTCGGGTCGCAGAATGAGGTGATCTTTCCGCCATTCGATCAAATACGGGCGGCGATCCTCCACGCTGCGTTGCTGTGCGAGCCGCACAAATTTGTTCAGGTCGTCATAGGAACGGCGCAAGCGGCGATCGGCCATCACGCCCTGCAAACTCGGAACCGCCATCACCAACAAGAGAAGCATGATTAAGACCGAGATTGAAATCTCGATTAAGGTGAAAGCCTGGCGATTGCGCCGCATGCGGAAAAGTAATGCCGCGATCCTAAATCACAAGATCGTGCGGGCGTGGTCGCCGTTCAATTTGTCGCAAACGCAAGCCGCCGCTAAAAAAACGCAAACAAACGACAGCACCCCGGCAGCGGGCAGGTTACGCTTTCTCCGTGAAGCAAGGAGAGACTAGAGTGTTGGCGACGACCTGTCGTCTCCCGGCGTGACCACGTTTACCGACACCAAGAACAGCCCGCGCCCGCGCCGCGCCCTACGCCGCGCTCTGCAGGCGTTCTTTGCTATCGCGATGTTGAGCGTCCTGGCGATCCTGATTTGGCAGGGTGTGACCGCGCAAGGCGCACCCGATCCGTTGCGCCCGCAGACCAGCCCGACGGTGGCGTTTCTGGATATCGGTGTCCTGGTTTTTCGGGAAGGTCTCGAATGTATCCTCGTGCTCGCCGCCATCACCGCGAGCATGATTGGAGCCCGGAGCGTGCATCGTCGCCCGGTGGGGATCGGCGCTGCGATCGCGTTCGGCGCCACCCTCGTCACTTGGTTTATCGCGATCGGGATCATGGGCCAATTGAGTGACAGCGTGCCCGCGCTCGATCTCCAGGCAGCGACGGGTTTGCTCGCTGTCGTCGTCCTTTTGGTGATCATGAACTGGTTTTTCCACAAGATCTACTGGGGCGGTTGGATTCGGGCGCACAATCGACGCCGCAAAACCTTGCTGGCCAACGCGGGCGCGGTCGCGATCACACAACGGCGACTTTTTTGGGGATTTGTTCTGCTGGGTTTCACCTCGCTTTATCGCGAAGGGTTCGAGGTCGTGCTCTTTTTGCAAAGTTACCAGCTCCGACTCGGCAACGGCGTAGTCCTGAAAGGCGCGCTTCTCGGCTTGATTCTCTCCGGCTTCGTCGCGGTGCTGACCTTCGCCATGCAGCGACGGCTGCCGTATCGGAAAATGTTGATCGTCACCGGCGTGCTTCTGGGAGTGGTTTTGCTGGTGATGGTGGGCGAACAAGGCCAGGAAATGCAGTTGGCCAAGTGGATTCCCACCACCCCGATTCCAGCGCTGGAGAACGTCATTCCGGGTTGGATGGGATTGTGGTTTGCGATCTTCCCGACGGTGGAGACTCTCGCTTGTCAGGCGGTGGCCGCAGTCCTCGTCATCGGGTCATATTTTGGCGCGAGCATGCTACACAAATCGCGTGCAGAACCGGATGCCGACATTCCCGAGACGCTGGAAGAGGAAGGAATGAAAGCGCTCGCGGAAAGGCGTTGAAGCGGCCGCAGTTCGCACTCACCTCGGGCAGAGCCGAATCGTCAGCTCCGCGGAAAACATGCGGTGACCGCCCCGACTTAGTTTTTGTCGACGCTATACTTGCCCGGGCCGACGAAGAGCAGGCCGAACAAGATCAACGCCAGCTCGACCGCGGCGAGATTGGCCCGCAGCGTTCCGACGCCACCGAGCGCCCCTAACAAGTGAACGAGAGTGATGATCAGGACCAGGATCACACCCGGACGAAAGAAAAGGCCAAAGACCATAAGCGCGCCGCCGACGCAGCCCATGAGCGCACCGAGGAATCCCCAGAACGCGTAGTGGGTATGCACGCCCAGATTGTGGACAGCGCTGCCGAAGTTTGCCCAGCCTCTCATCCCGCTGAGCAGGACGGGACCCGCTAGAATAATAAAGAGCACGCCGAGACCGAGACGCATCAAGAGCAGTCCGGTCTCGCGGTATTTGGCTAAAAACTGCATCCGCATCCGCGGACGCTGAATGGATCAGGAACAGATTGCAAATCAAAGGAGCGCACCGATAACGTTGAGCATGAGCGGGATTACGAAAGCGGTGCTCCTCGCGGCTGGGCGGGGAACCCGGATGCGCGACCTGACCAGTGAAATCCCGAAGCCCATGCTGAAGGTTCAGGGCAAACCCATTCTGCAGCACATTATTGAAGGTCTGCGCGATGCCGGCGTCACGGACATCTTGATTATCGTGGGCTGGAGGGCCGAGGTGGTGCGTGATTTTTTCAACGACGGCGCGGCGCTCGGAGTGCGCATCGTTTACGAAACTCAAATTTTGCAGGACGGAACCGGCAAAGTGGTCGAGCTGGCGGAGAAGTTTTGTGGGCACGACCCTTTTGTCCTGAGCTACGGCGACATCCTGGTTGATCCAGAAAATTACCGACATCTCACTACCCCGGCCGCCGCCTCCGCGGCGATCATCAGCGTAAAGAAAAATGAGGACGTGAGCAAAGGCGGGGCCGTCTTTGTCAACGACCGCGGAGAGATGACCGATTTACGGGAAAAACCGCAGCCGGGCGAGCCGACCAGTCCATGGTATAACGCTGGCATCTACGCGTTCCGTGCCAGCATTTTCGATTTCATTCGCCAATTGGAACGATCTCCCCGCGGTGAGTTTGAGCTGACGGACGCCATCCGTGCGCTCGCCCTATCCGGAAAAAAAGTGCAGGTCCTCGAGCTGGCGGGCGAATGGGCCGACGTGCGCGACCCGGAAATTCTCGAAGAACTGAACCGCTAAGGCGCGTCCTCGACTTCGGAATCTTCCATTTCATCTTCGTCCTCGATTTCGCGCCGCCACGCCTTCGAGAGAAAGGGCCGGGCAAATCCATAAAGGAGATAGCAGAGAAAGAGAATAGCCGGCATCCATTCGTAATTTTTCGCGGTGAAAATGAGCACAACGCTGATCACGAGAAATTGCGGCACCGAGCGCGCGCTTTTCCAGTTCAACCGTTTGAAGCTGGGATAGCTGAAGCGGCTGAACATCATGAACGACAAGAACAGCATCAGGAACGGCAGCACCCATTTCCATCGGCCAATCTCATGTTCGCGTTCGCCCAGCCACCAGAGCATGAAAAGCGTAATCGAAGCGATCAAGCCCGCCGCCGCCGGAATAGGAAAACCGCGGAAGTCCTTATCCGCCTTGGTCGGATTCGGCTGCGCTGCGATGCAATTGAAACGCGCTAACCGTAGAGTCCCGCAGAGCAAATAGATAAAAGCCACTACCCAGCCCGCGCGCGGGAAATCTACTAACACGATCCGGTAAACCATCAGCGCCGGCGCCAGTCCGAACGAAACCGTGTCGGCCAACGAGTCAAATTCACGACCGAAATCGCTATCCTGTCCGCCCAAACGGGCGAGGCGCCCATCCAGCAGATCGAAAATGCAGGCACCCAGGATATACCAGATCGCGGCGTGAAACAGAAAGGCTGCTCCCTCTATATCCGTGGATTGAAGCAGAGCCCCCTGAACGATCTTAAGGGTAGCCGCAAATCCGCAAAATAGGTTCCCCGCCGTCATCAAATTCGGCAGGAGATAAATCTTGGGCGCCTGGTCGCTCATTTTAGTGCAATCGCGCAATGACGGTGACGCCGCCTACCACGCGGTCCCCCACTCGCACCTGCACGATCGCATCCATCGGTAAATAAACTTCCGTCCGCGAGCCGAAGCGAATCATCCCGAAACGTTCACCTTTCTCCAGCTCATCGCCCACCTTTGACCAGCCGACGATGCGCCGCGCAATCGCGCCCGTGAGCTGTTTCACCACCAAGGTGGCGCGCGGGTTTTCAAACGCCCACGTCATCGATTCGTTTTTGTCCGAGCACTCGGGACTCCGCGCGTCGAGGCAAAGACCTTCCCGATGTTGTCGATACGTGATGCGACCCGCGATCGGGGCTCTGTTCGTGTGCACGTCGAACACGGAAAGGAAAATGCCGACACGGCGTGCGGTCTGCTTCAATACCTCGGTCTCGTGAATTTCGACGATGTCCGCCACGACCCCGTCGGCCGCGGCGACAACACCATCAGGATCGCTCGGCGTAAGACGCTCCGGATCGCGAAAAAAAGCGAAGGTGTAAAGAATGAGAGCGATGAACGGAAGCGCCATCCAAGGCACAACCAGGAAACCGCCCAAGGTAAGAAAAACCAGGACGGCGAAAATCCATCGCGCCTCAAATAGCGTCTTATATCGCATAAAGCGGTCAACAGTTTCACGGCAAGCGATCCCTCGTCAAGCAGTCCGTCACGCGTTCACAAAGTGCGGCAATCGCCATAACGATTTTCTTTATGATAATTATGGAGTTGGCGCATCTCTTGCTTATTAAGACGCAATAATCAGTCCGAAAACATTGCCAGATATGATTCAGGAAGGCCCCCCAACTGCTCCCAGATTGCGATCCGCCGCCAGCGCGGAAAGCCGCCACCCTCGAAACCGCGGTGGCTTCACTATGGTCGAGGCACTGGTCGCACTCTCGCTGGTAGGCATTGGCATTACATCTACCGTCGCCGCTCTTACAAAAGTCAACGCTTTCGCCAGTTCCCATCGCAACTCGACCGGCGCTTACGCGGTGGCCATGAACCAGATTGACGCAATTCAGTCGGCATCGCCGTTTAAGCCACAATCGCAACGACCTCCCGCGATCTTAACCCCGGGAGACCGCGTGGACAACGTGACCATTTACCAAGAGGATCCAAGTCAAGCGATCGCCGTTGTCCCAGGGACCTGCACTACCTCAGTTCGCGACGTCAGCAGCGGCAGCGTGACGCTCTACCGAGCTACTGTAACGGTCAGTTACACCTATCTCAATCGGCCGTATTCAATTTCCATGTCCACCCTCCGTGCTTCGGATTAATGAAACTGACTTTTTACCGCCAAGCGGGTTTCACCTTGGTCGAGATGTTGGTAACAACGTCCCTAATCGGCGTCCTCGGAGTAATTGTTTTTTCGGTCTTGAACGTCGGCACGATCCTCGGAGCCAAAAACACCGCCACGAACACAGCTCACCAGCAGGCCCGCGTCGCGTTGTTGCAAATGACCAAAAATCTCCATTCATCAGCCTCACCTCTCACTCTCTTCAATCCTGATCCCGCGGATCCAACTTCGTTTTCGGGAATTTCGTTTGAACTTTGCGCAGGGGACTCCCTCAGCCCCATCCGACTCAGCAAGATCGACTCGGCGGTGCCAGGCGCAATGACAGTTAACGTAATGCTCAACGGCAATCCAATCCCAGTGCTGAATGCAAGCAACCGCCCGCATCTGATTATCCCCGGTTACAGTTTTGACTCCGAAATTCAAAGCATCACAGGCTCAAATCCCGCGCAACTTACCCTCGTGACTAAACTTCCCGATAGTCTCGATGTCAGAAGTCCCTCCACCTCCAACGTAAGTTGCTTCATTACTGATGTCTGTTCATACGAGGTCAAGAATGGAGCCTTGACCTTTTTCCGACCGCAAGGCACCGCACCTGGTACCGTCGTGGCCAGTGGCGTAAGCCAAAGTTATCCATTCAAGACTGCAAGTAACGGCCTGGCAGTGAACGTGAAGCTCACGACTGCGGATATATCCTCCGATCGATACATGGCATCTCATAAGATCAAATCCGTCGGCAACCTTCTGAATGCAACGATCCCGATTAAGGTCCGACTCACCCCAGTTTCACCATGAACCAAAAAATAAACGCTGCAGAAAACGGGACGGCCATCATCATAGTCATGTCAGTCCTGGCGACATTGATGGTCGTCGTCGGAGTCGCCTTCGAATATACGATGAACGTCGGCCGCAACGTCCAACGCACTAACCGGCTCGGGAGCGCTATCGCTTTGGCGGACGGCTGCCTTGAATATAACTTTGCCCAGTGGCGGGATTATTGCAGGAAGCCGGGCGTACCGAAACCCCCGACCACGGCCGAATTGAGCGCACTGTCTCTTCCGACTGCCACACAATTTCCAGATATTCCCGGCTTTACCGCGACGCGCAATTCCTATGATCCCACGTCGAATGTGACCGTTCAGGAATGCAGGGTCGAGGCAGTCGATCCGCAGTTGCAAGCTCTGCCCAAAGGGGCTGATCCCGTCGCTACCCCCGATGTCGGAGATGGCAACGTCTTAACCTATAACTATCGTGCTTACGCCTCCGTAACTCTTCCCTCGCGAGGCGGCAACTTGGTTGCCAAAGTGCAGCGGATATTCCAGCAACGGCGCGAATCCGTCTTTAACTATGCGATCTTCTATGTCGACCCACTCGAAATCCATCCTGGTGCGGCCCTCAACGTCACTGGATGGGTGCATACGAATTCCGACCTTTACACGGGCCACAATTTGTTGAACTTTTCCCAGAAGGCCACCTACTCGGGGGACTGGGCGGTCGGATTTGATCAGGGATCGACTACTCCTTTTCGGCCGGCTGATACCTCCCACATCAAAGAGACTCCAACGGCACCCACGGGTGTTGCGCCCACAGCGGAGTCCACCACACACCAACCCTCTAACATTGATCCTGCGACCTTCAATGCATCGGACCCAAATAACACTGGCTACCATGAACTGATCGAACCACCGGTCCCCAGCGGAAGTCCCGACCCGTTTGCCGACGCACGGTATTACAATCAGGCGGGCGTTATCATCGAGATCGACGCCAACAATAATATTACTATAGAGAGGGGCAACGGCGATGGCACTGCGACAATCCTAACAAAGAGGAGCACGGGTAATGATAAGCTGCTCTTCGATATGTTCAACGGCGCCATCACTACAAATGCGCCTATTCTGGACAATAGAGAGGCTGCCTCCGTTCGACTAGCCACCCTTGATGTAAGCCGGATCACCCTGTCCCAAAGTAACGCAGTGAACAAGGTGGGGTGGAAGGCGGGTGCGGCCTTCAATGGCACCGTGTATATCAACGATAAGAGTGCCGCAGCCAACGGAGTCGGCGCCAAGCGTGGCATTCGGATCGCCAATGGGACTCTCATCCCTGCCAAAGGGTTGACCGTTGCCAGCCCAAATCCAGTTTACATTCAGGGCGACTTTAACACTGGGCTCAACCCACCATCGAACAGCGGCGACCCGAGCCAGCCGCAAGCGGCCAATTATACTCGCCAGCCTTGCTCGGTCGTCGCAGATGCCGTGAACATTTTGTCCAACGCTTGGAATGACGCCAACGCTGGCACCAAGCCGACTGCAAGTCCCACAACCATCAATTCGGCAATCGTCTCCGGGAATGTAACGAACGGGTCAGGTTTTGTGTATTCAGGCGGAGCAGAAAACTTTCCGCGCTTCCTGGAGAATTGGAGTGGCCAGGCCATCACTTACTACGGATCCATGGTTCAACTTTATCAAAGCCAGCAATCGATCGGTGTGTGGGGTAAGCCGAATGTATACGACGCGCCGACTCGCAAATGGTTCTTCGATACAAACTTCAAACTCAACATGCCTCCGGGCGCAGACGTATTCAACACCTACACTTACAGCAAAGGAAGATGGTCACTCGTCCCTTAATCATTACGGCGTTTTCGGTGCTGCTCGCACTCGCCGCGCGGGCGGATCTCGCGTTCACGCCCAAGGAGTCAGAATACGACATGGAGGGCATGAAGTTGAAGCAACTTGCTTTCTCCGACGGCAACGGCAAAACGATCACCTACCAGCAACCGCCCGGCTGGAAGTATTCCGGAAACGCGAACAGCTTGATCCTGCAGCCGCCAAACACGGTGGACGCGGAGGGAACGATCACGAGGGTGACGCTCCCGCAGCCCGGTACATTCGACGAGGAGACGATGAAGAAGCTGACCGAAGAGGCGCTCGCATCAGTTCCCAAGCCGAGCTCGAACGTCACTTTGGTCTCGCAAGCGAACAGTCCGGTTCGGATCGGAGGAAAAGAAACATTCCTCGTCATCGTTTCATATACCTTTAACAAGGAGAACTATGAGCGCTCCACAATGTTTCTGAACCGCGGCAATGACCAAGTGAGATTTCAATTCGTCAGTCGCGCCGCGGAGTTCAACGAATTACAAAGGGCGTTTCTCGGAAGCCAATTCACTTGGCAAAATCTCTAGCGCCATCGCCGCGCGAGGGAGACCACAAGGGGTGTGAGGTCGCACCGGGCATTTTGATTCGATTTCAGGCTCTGACCGACTTCGCATTTCCGGCGCCTCGAATCCGGGCGCGCATTACCGTTGGCGGCGGAGGTTTCCCGCGCCGATTTGCCCCCTCGCGCGGGCGACGAGGGACCAAAAGCCACAACATGTGGTTCACCGCGGCTCTGCGGACTCCACATTTAGGGAAGGTGCCCGTTAAGATATCTATTGTTCCGAGGAGCGTGCGCGCCTATATTTTCGGGTGTCCATGCCAGCCGCCGCTATCCCACTTCCCGCCGACGAAAACGCCGACAGTCACAAGCGACAGACCGACGCGACCGGAATTAGCCAGAGCCAAAAATACGACGCCGCCCAGATCGATAAGCTCGAGGGGTTGGAGGCGGTCCGGAAACGTCCCGGAATGTATATCGGCGACCCCGATGAGCGCGGTCTGCACCATTGCGTTTTCGAGGTTCTCGACAACTCGATCGACGAACATTTAGCCGGCTATTGCAGCAAAATCGAAGTCGTCATCCATGTCGACGGCTCCGTTTCCGTGCGTGACAACGGCCGCGGCATTCCCGTGGACATGCATCCGAAGTTCAAGATGCCGGCCGTTGAACTCGTCCTCACGAATCTCCACGCGGGCGGCAAATTCGGGCAGGGCGCGTATAAATATTCCGGCGGTCTGCACGGTGTCGGAGCCAAGTGCGTCAACGCGCTCTCCGACTGGTTCAAGGTCGAGGTCTCGCGCGACGGCAAGGTCTACCACATGGGTTTCGAACGCGGGAAGACCACCCAGCCGCTCGAAGTCATCGGCGAACTGAAAAACAAAAAGCAGACCGGCACGCTGATCACGTTCTTTCCTGATCCGACGATCTTCACGATCACGACGGAGTTCAAATTCGAGCGCCTCGCTTACCGACTGCGCGAACTGGCGTTCCTCAATCCCGGCCTCGAAATCACGCTCGCGGATGAGCGTGGCGACACCCCGAAGAAGGAAACGTTCTTCTACAAGCACGGCATCGAGGAATTCGTCCGCCAACTCGGCGTGAATAAGACCGTCATTCATCCGAAACCGGTCATCCTCACTCGGCAACGTGACGAAGTCTTCGTCGATGTCGTGATGCAGTATAACGACAGCTACAACGATCAGATTCTTTGCT
>JBDUAE010000294.1:0-3113 GCA_040004805.1 Chthoniobacterales bacterium
CCCGTCTCGTCAAAGGCGAAGCGATTGAATTGCAGGCGATTGGTTTCACCCCGTCGCCGAAGGTGGTGACGGTGAAGATCACGCACGTCGGCCCCGAAGAAATGGAGATGGCGGATCGGACCCCGCAAGGCGACCACTTCCTCCTTCAGCCCCAAATCCCGGCGATCGCCAAATTATTCGTCAAAGTGCCCGACACGCACATCTGGCTGACCCAGCCACCGGCCGAATTCCTTCGCTTCGAAGGCCCGCAGCAGGAGCCCAGCGATCCCATCATTCGCGTGGATCTCCTTTCCGGTGGGGAGAGCGGTCCCGCCAAAGCGATCAAGAAAAGCGAGGATCGTTAGACTAATCACGTTCTTCGGTCGGCGCTCGAGAGGCAGGGCGGCTGGTGCGCGGTGTGCAGTTCGGCCGCCAATTCGTCCGTGAGCAAATTCGACGGATGTCCGATTTATGTAAGAGCCCAAAAATCACGCCACCGGTTCATATAGCCGCTCGCTTCCGGGGGTTGCTGCGCTTTGCTATTCATAACACGTGCTTGGGTCCGTGCGCTCTAGCGCGGCCCGCGCCGAGGGCTCAAAGCGGCTTCTCGATGCGCTCGATGGCATTTTGCAATCGCCGGTTGCGCACCGCTTGCGGCTTGGATTTGCGACCGCGTATTTTCAAATTCAAGAGCTCGACGAAAACCGCAAAGGCCATGGCGAAGTAGGTGTATCCTTTCGGAATGTGAAATCCCGCGCCCTCGGCGATCAGGTTCACACCGATCAGAAGCAGAAAACTGAGCGCCAGCATCTTGATCGTGGGATGGCGTTCGACGAATCCGCTGATCGGTCCGGCAAAGATCATCATCACCGCGATGGCGAGGATGACCGCGATGATCATGACGCTGATCTGGTCCACCATGCCCACGGCGGTGATGACGGAATCGAGCGAAAAGACAATGTCGAGCAGGGCGATCTGGACGAGCACGGCCGCGAAGGATGGGGCGATGGAGACCCTCTTGTGTTCCGCGGCGCCTTCGATCTGATCGTGAATTTCGTGGGTGCTTTTCGCGAGCAGAAATAATCCGCCCCCGATCAAAATGAGCGCGCGGCCCGTGAGGGCAAAACCGGCCACGGCAAAGAGCGGACGAGTCAACCCGATGACCCACGAGAGAGAAAGCAGCAGCAGAATGCGCATCAACATCGCCAGCGCGAGCCCGACGGTGCGGGCCTTCTTCTGGTCTTTAACGGGCAGTTTGCCGGCGAGGATGGAGATGAAGATGATGTTGTCGATGCCGAGAACGATTTCGAGGACCGTCAACGTCAACAGTCCAATCCAGGCATTTGGGTCACTCAGCCATTCCATGTGGGTGCGAGCATAAACGGGATTTAACCTGGTTACGAAAACACTGCCGCGAGGATAACGCGCGAATCGTCCGCGGTTGGTTCAACGCCGACGCAGAGAGCGCTGAGGCTCGATGAACCTCACGGTCATCATCGCGTCTGGCTTCGCCCGCGCCGCCCAACTGTTTTGAGCACAACGGCGCCGATCACACCCGCGAGCAGTGAACCTCCCAGGATCGCCACCTTTGCCGTATCGACGAACCCCGGATCCTTAAAAGCGAGCATCGCGATAAATAGCGACATCGTGAACCCGATTCCCGCTAACCACGCGACGCCGTGTAGCTCGCCCCATCCCATCTCGTCCGGGAGTTTGGCGATGCCTAGTTTCACGGCCAGGAACGCAGCGGCAGTAATTCCGAGCGGCTTGCCAATGACAAGTCCCGCCAGCACTCCAAGAGCAACTTCACCGTGGAAGATCGGTCCCCCAAGCTTGACGCCCGCGTTCGCGAAGGCAAAGAGCGGCATCACGACAAACGCCGAGAACTTATGCAGGGCATGTTCGAGTCGGAGGATGGGAGCCGTCGCAGCCTCACTCGCGCGAGCCAGCGAAAACAGCGTTTCCTGTTGACCCTTGCTGGTCAGGACGAGGAGATCACCGGTTTCTTTGCGATCGAATTGGTCGAGGAGCGACCGTGCTTCCTGCGAAAACTCGGCGGCGTTAATGCGGGTGCGCGTCGGGATGGTCATGGCGAGCGCCACTCCCGCGACCGTGGCGTGGATGCCTGATTCGTGGACGAAAAACCAAAGGAAGATCCCGGCGATGAGGTAGGGCCACAACTTCGTTACTCCCATCACATTTAGGACGACCAGGACCCCAATTATCAGAGCCGCTACCCCGAGCGCGCTCCAGACGATGGCGCCGGAATAAAAGATTGCGATGACCAAGACGGCGCCCATGTCATCGACGATGGCGAGTGCCGCCAGAAACACTTTCAGCGCGACAGGAGCGTTCGGAGCGATCAGGGCAAGCGCACCGAGTGCGAAGGCAATGTCGGTCGCCATCGGGATGCCCCAACCGTCGGCCGCCGGCCCGCTGGGGTTGAGAAACGAGTAGAGTAGAGCGGGCACAACCACCCCACCGATCGCGGCTGCGATCGGCAGAGCAGCCTTCTTGGGCGAAGCCAACTCGCCTGCGACTAGTTCACGCTTGATCTCCAGTCCGACGAGCAAAAAGAAAAGCGCCATCAAACCATCGTTGATCCACTGGTGCAGCGTCAGCGTGACCGAGTGACCGCCGCTACCAACGGCGAATGGCGTCTCCCAAAACCGGTTATAGAACGACGCCCAAGGAGAGTTGGCCAACAACAGCGCGAGGACGGCGAAGACCAACAGGACCAAACCGCCGAGCGCCTCGGTGCGAACAAAGCGCTGGAAAACGTTTCGCTTTGGGTCTTTTGATTTCATGGCACGGCTGGCGTTCGAGAATGCTTAAACGGCGAGCGCCGATTTGCGAGCACCGACAGCCGTCGCAAAGCAAACGACAACGAATCGAATCCGCGGAGGTCGATAAACTGCGATCATCGAGCGATTCGGTCGGTGTAAATGTCGCGTGGATTGCTCTAAGCTGAAAGCAGGTATGCTCGCCTTTCGCCCTGCCATCTTGTCGTCGTTCAAGGGCTACCGGCGCGGGGACTTCTTCGCTGATTTATCCGCCGGGCTCACGGTCGGCATCATCGCGTTGCCGCTGGCGATTGGGTTTGCGATCGCGTCCGGCGTCTCGCCGCAACAAGG
>JBDUAE010000295.1:0-3113 GCA_040004805.1 Chthoniobacterales bacterium
TTGCGGGAGCCAATCTGGCGGATCGGAATGCGCCGAGCGCAGGATTTTATGCTGCAGCTGAATGTGCGTTCGCTGACGTCGTCTCCGGCATTAGCCATGGCCGTCGTGGTGATGGCGGCAGTGGTCTCATTGAAGTTGGTCGAGACGCCGACGATTCCCGAGGTAGCGGTTGCGACCAGCCCAGTTTCGACACGTGCGACTGGCGACTCGGCCTGGAGCCTTTCGACTCCGGTGAGCACCCGTTCGCTCGATGATGCGGCAGTCTTTCGCACTGTGAGCGAAAACATCCCGGCTCGCCGCAGCGCAGCGCCTCCGCGCTACGTCCTCGATAGCACTCCTGTGAGTTATGAGGCGTCTTTCCGGTTCTAGGGTTAGAAGCGCCTCCCGTTTTTTGCTCTCCGTTCCCGCGGTTACGGGGCTCTTACTCGGCGTCGGGTTACTCGCTCATGCTCTCGCGCAGAGCGCGGAAGAGCCTCCTAACGCGCAGAGCGCCCCAGATCAATCCGCCAGCGCGATCAGTCGCGAAGTTCAGGAAATTTTTCATCGCTCCGCTAAGGCAGTGGTGAAGATCCGGGGCAGCGATAAGCACGGCCGGTTGGCTGGCACTGGATTTTTCATCGACCCCGCGGGCACAGTGCTCACTGCATTTTCGGTGGTAGCGGATACCGAGAATCTAACGGTCGAGATGGACGGGAAGGAAATACCCGCGCGTCAGGTCATGGCTGATCGGCGGAGCGGGCTCGCAATTCTAAAAGTAGATAAAACGCCGACGCCGTTGCTGCCGCTGGGGCACTCTAAGGAATTGGAAGTGGCGACCCCCGTGGTCACGGTCGGTTTTCCGCTCGATTTACCGGAGACCCCTAGCTTCGGAATGATTGCCGGGTTCGATCGCAAATTCCTCGGCCGCTATTTTTCCACTACGCATTTGCGGGTGAACCTGACCACGCAACGCGGCGAGGCGGGTGCACCATTGCTGAATTTCAAAGGGGAGGTGGTCGGCATTCTCGTGAGCAGTGTGGATAATGGCGCCGCCTGTTACGCATTGCCGATCGATGCCGCGGAGAAGATTCGGAGCGATTATGTGCGGTTCGGCGAAGCGCGGCATGGCTGGATTGGAATCAATGTCACGCGCGCGGCCACGCCGATAGCGGGTTCCACCGCGGAGTTTACCGAGATTATGCCCGGGACTCCGGCCGCGGAATCTGGTGCGAAGGCGGGCGACATATTGCTCGAGGTGGGACGGACCGAAGTGCATGAACCGGAGGACGTGATCGATGCTTCGTTCTTTATCACCGCCGGCGATAAAGTGCCGATCACAGTGTTACGCGGCGACCAGAAGCTCACCTTTGAGGTGGAAGCGGATTTCCATCCCGCCGCGCATCGACCGGCCACGATCGCGTCGCCCTTATCGCCGAATCAATCGATCCCGTTCGGGCTGGAGCCCACCCCGTAATCGGACGCTAAAGCATCGCGCGAAACTCGGCTTCGCTGAGGATTTTCACGCCGAGTTCTTTTGCCCTTTTCAGTTTGCTCCCGGCTTCCTCGCCCGCCAGCAGGTAGCGTGTCTTCTTGCTTACGCTTCCGCTCACCTTGCCGCCGCGCGCAATGATGGCCTCGGCGATTTCATCGCGCGGCTGCGACAGAGTGCCGGTAATCACCCAAACACCCTGGAAAGAAGAAGCCCTATCGATCGCGCCCAGCGGCGGCGCGTCGTCTTCCAGGCGAACGCCAGCTTTTCCGAGACGCTCGATGATCTGGCGATTCGACTCTTCCTGGAAGAAACCGGAAATACTTTTCCCGACGACTTCGCCGACATCCGGGATGCGTTGCAGTTCCGCAACGTTGCTGGCCATGAGCGCATCCATCGCTAGAAAATGAGTCGCGAGGGCGCGCGAAGAAGTGACGCCAACATGCAAGATCCCCAGAGCGAAAATTAGCCGCCAGAGTGGCCTCGTCTTGCTTCCCTCGATTGCGGTAAGGAGATTGCGAATGCTCTTTTCGCCCACCCGTTCGAGCGTCTCGAGTTTCATCTCATCGAGCTGGTAAATATCGCTCACGTCATGCAAGAGTCCACGCGTCACGAGCTGCCCAACCATCATCTCGCCCAAACCCTCGATGTCCATGGCGCCGCGACTGGCGAAATGTTCCAGGCGCCGGCGGAGCTGCGCCGGACATTGCGCGTTCACGCACCGCACCGCGACCTGACCATCATCTTTTTGAACGGCGCTGCCGCATTCGGGACAATTCTGCGGCATCTTGAAAATACGTTCGCCTCCCGTGCGGCGGTCGGCTTGCACGGCGACGACGGCGGGAATCACCTCGCCTGCCTTCTCGATCACCACGATGTCGCCAATCCGGATGTCTTTACGCTCGATTTCTTCTTCATTGTGCAAAGTGGCCCGCGCCACCCGACTGCCGCTCACCGTCACAGGCTCGAGCGCCGCCACCGGCGTCAGAACTCCGGTGCGACCGACCTGCACGAGAATGTCGAGCAGTCGCGTCTCCACGCGTTCGGCTTCGTACTTGTAGGCGATCGCCCAACGCGGTGATTTCGCCGTAAAACCAAGCGCGCCCCGCTGCGCGAAGCGATCTACTTTCACGACCGCGCCATCGGTCTGATACGCGAAATCATGGCGGACGAGATCGAGCTCACGAATCGCACGTAAAATTTCTTCGACCGTTTCGGCCTGCCACCATTTTTCGGTGGCGGGAAGACCGAGTTTTTTTAACCAGGGAAACAACTCTGAGTGGCGTTCCAGCGCGGCACCCTCGATCGCACCGGTGCCATAACAGACGACACCGAGCGGTCGCTGCGCGGCGATCACGGGATCGAGTTGCTTGAGCGAGCCGGCCGCGGCATTTCGCGGATTCGCGAACGGCGGCAGCCCTTCCTCGGTCCGGCTTGCGTTCAGTTTTGCGAATCCATCCTTGCGCATAAAAACTTCGCCGCGCACTTCGAGCAGGGCAGGCGCCTTGCCTTTCAACTCCGCGGGGACGGCGCGAATCGTGCGAATGTTCTGTGTGATGTCGTCGCCGACGGTGCCGTCGCCGCGCGTGGCCGCGTAGCGCAGTTTTCCGTTTTCGTAGAGCAGGGAAACGGCTACGCCATCGAC
>JBDUAE010000296.1:0-3105 GCA_040004805.1 Chthoniobacterales bacterium
ATGCAGCGGATCATGTCGATATCGAATTCGTGCGGGAATTTTTCGACCTTGGCGAACTTGTCGTTAGCCGGCAACTCCCCGGGGACGATCCTAATCGCGCGGGGCGGACAGATAAACTCGCAGAGCTGACAGGCGACACAGCGGATGCGGCCCGCGGTATCGCGGACGAGGGCGGGGGCTCCGCGATAATGTTCCGGGAGATGGCTGTCCCATTTTTCCTCGGGATACTGCATCGTCACTTTGGTGCGCCCGAGCAGCATGTTTTTGAGATGGCGAAACGTGATCGCCATCCCGCCGAGGATTGCGGGCAGATAGGCGCGTTCGCTCCACGAAAGCTTCGGGCGTGAGACGATGATGGCCATGATGGTTTTAGATTCTCACTTTGGAAAATAGGCGAGGATGAGCGCCGCAACGAAGATGTTGACGAGCGCGATTTCGAAAAAGAAGACCCAGCCCAGCCGCATTAACTGATCGTAACGAAAGCGCGGCAGGGTCCATCGCACCCAAATAAAGATCACCAGTAACACCGCGACCTTGGCAAAAAACGTTGCGATATTGAAGATGCCGCCGAGGGCTCCGCGCCAGCCCGCGGCAGAGCCGTCAATCAAAGCCCAATGGAAACCGCCGCTCCAGGAGGGAACGGGAAGATGCCAGCCGCCCAGGAAAAGAGTGACGATGATGGCCGAGCCCGTGATCATGGCGGCGTACTCGCCGAGAAAAAAGAGCGCGAACTTCATCGAACCGTATTCGGTGTGATAGCCGCCCACCAGCTCGGTCTCCGCTTCGGGTAAGTCGAAGGGGAGGCGATTTGTTTCCGCGAAAATGGCGACCGTGAAAACGCAGAAAGAGATGAACATCGGAACCGCGAGGAGCCATTTTTGCGGATTCAGCCAGTCGCCGATGAAAGGCGCGATCATCCAGCCGTGTTCGATTTGGTAGCGGACGATGTCGGTTAATCGTAACTGACCGACGAGAAGAAAAATCGGGATGACGGCGAGGCCTAACGAGAGCTCATAGGAGATCATCTGCGAGGTGGAGCGAACGCCACCGAGAAAAGGATATTTTGAGTTGGAGGCCCAGCCTGCGATGACGATGCCGTAAACGCCTAACGAGGCGATGGCGAAGACGTAGAGCACGCCGACGTTGATGTCGGCAACCACCATGGGGACGCCGAAAAGTGAGCTCCCAAAGGGCACGACGGCGATGGTCGCGATCGCCGGCACCATCGCCAGACACGGGGCCAGCCAGTAGTAGAAGGTGTTGACGTGCGCCGGGGTGAAATCCTCTTTGAGGATAAATTTTAGGGCGTCGGCCACAGGTTGGAAAAGGCCAGCTGGTCCCACCCGATTCGGGCCGAGGCGATCCTGAATGAGCGCGCTGACGCGGCGCTCAGCATAAACGCTGTAGGAAACCATCGGTAGAATGACCACGAAGATGAGACCGATCGTCTTAGCCAGGGACGTGAGGATGAAAAACCAGTCCATGCTCGCGTTATTTCGCCGCTTGTTCTGACTCCGGCTTATTGCCTTCGTGGCGCGCCGGCTCCTCCGGAAGGGTCTTCGCGATTTCCATCACCTGCATCCCGAGATCGCCGATTTTACTCAGGCTTAAACCAGCGAAGGCTGGCACCGACTGACTCATCTGGGCGAAGACTTCCTCGATCGTGTAAATCCCATTTTGGCCGGAGCAGGCCTGGATCAAGTCCCGCAGGATTTCCCAATCGTCGCGCGCCTGGCCCGGCGGCCGAATCGCGCGATTCAAACGTTGCAGCCGACCGTTGCGGTTGATCATGGAACCGCGTTTTTCCGCGAAGCCGGAGGACGGCAACAGTGCAGTCGCGGAATTCGTCGCCTCGTTTTCCAGCAAGTTCATCAAGACGAAAGCCGGCAGTTGAGAAAGTTGCTCGGGCGTGATCCCGGCTTCCAGCGGATTTTCGCCCAGCGCGATCAACGCCTTGATCTGCCCGTTGGCAATCCCCTGCGTAATGAGCGGGAGTCGCGCTCCGGGTTCGCTCGTTAGGCGAAGGAGTTGGGCGCCATTCGTATTCGGGTTGCGATCTTCGCTGAGGAGAATGTCATCCCCGGGGCCACGGCGCGGAATGATGTCGACTAATTGCACTCCGAGAACTTGCGCAAGGCGCGAGGTCAACCACAGCTCCTCATTCGTCATCCGCCCGGAGGCGATGATGGCGATTTCCCAGCCGTTGAAATGCTTCAGCTGGCCCGCCGCGTGACTGATCGCGGTCGCCCAATCCGTGGTCGCCACGCGGTCGCCGAGCAGAACCTGAGGCTGGAGCAGACGCCGATTCGATTGCAGGTAATCGAAATTGAGTCGGCCGTAATCGCACATCCAGGTGGAATTGACCGCGTTATTTTCCCGCGGCGTTTGCCGGTAAATCACATTTTCCCGAGTGCCGATGATGGTGTTGCAACCGGTGGCGCAACTGGTGCAAAAGCTCTTCGTCTCCTTCAAGAACCAGACCCGCATCTTGAAGCGAAAATCGGAGGAAGTGAGCGCGCCCACCGGGCAGATATCGACCGTGTTTAACGAGTAGTTATTCTCCAGCCGCTTTCCAGGATGCGCGGTGAGGACGGTGTGACTGCCGCGGTCGGTGAATCCGAGCACGTCGTCTTTCGCGATTTCCTGGCAGAAGCGGATGCAGCGAGAACAGAGAATGCAACGTTCATCGTCGAGCGTGACGCGCGGCCCGAGTTCGACGTTCTTCGGTTTCTTGACTTTATTCTCGAGGAAACGCGACTCGGCGTTGCCGTATTCAACGCTGAATTCCTGAAGGGGACATTCGCCGGCTTGATCGCAGATCGGACAATCGAGCGGATGATTGATCAGGAGAAACTCCAGCACGCCGCGGCGGCATTCTTCCACGAGCGGCGAAGTGGTGCGCACGCCCATGCCTTCCGCAACATCCTGGGCGCAGGAGATTTGCGGCCGAGGCATCCAATTGATCAGTGGCATCCCGTCTTCGCCCAGCTCAGGCTTCCGCTCGGGCCCCATCTTCGGCATTCCCATCTCGATCAGGCACATCCGGCAATTGCCGGGCGAGCTCAGATTTTTGTGATAGCAATAACGCGGGATATAACTGCCGGC
>JBDUAE010000297.1:0-3105 GCA_040004805.1 Chthoniobacterales bacterium
CCCAAGCCAATCTCTTCGCCGAGCTCAGCCAATCCATGAACGCCTTCCAGGCCGCGATGCACAAGATCGGCGTCCAGTATAACGACACTGATTTCGAGAAGCGCGTCACCAGTTTCACCAACAGCGATTTCGGTCGCACCTTCCCGAGCAACGCCCTCGGTAGCGATCACGGGTGGGGTAGCCACCACTTCATCATGGGCGGAGCCGTCAACGGACAGCGCACCTTCGGCACTTGGCCCACGCTCGCCGTCGGCGGTCCCGATGACACCAGCACCGGACGTTGGATTCCGACCACATCGGTCGATCAATTTGCCGCCACCCTCGCGAAATGGTTTGGCGTCACCACCTCGCAGATGGGCACCGTCTTCCCGAATCTCGGCCGCTTCGCCGTGCCCGATCTCGGCTTCATGGTCTAACGAGTTAACGCTTCTTATGCGCCAGCGTTTCCTGCGAGCCTTCGTCTTCCTCGTTCTGCTCGCGCTCATCAGCGCTTACGCCTTGCGCGCTTTCCGTGGCGCGCCTCGCCGCACCAATTCGCCGCGATCACGTTTACCCGGACATGTGACGGCGTCTCATCCGACACCCGGCGTGTCGGCTGTTTCTGTCGCCACTGCCACCAGCGTGCCACTCGTTAGTCCGGCGCCGACGTTGCCCGCATCCAGACCGCTCCCTTCAGTCTCAAACCCAGCCCCGCCCCCCGCCGCCCCGGATGAGAAAGCGATGCTCGCGATCGATCAGGTCAGCCTGATGATTCGCGATTACCGCACCATGGCGGGCGAAAATCCAGTCGGCACCAACGCTGAAATCATGGCCGCGATCATGGGCGGCAATCCGAAACACGCCCAACTCGGCCCGCCCGAAGGCGCGCAATTAAACGACAAAGGCGAACTGATCGACCTCTGGGGCACCCCCTATTTTTTCCACCAACTCTCCCGCGATCACATGGAAATCCGCTCCGCCGGCCCGGATAAAGTGATGTGGACCGCGGACGACCCTGTTATTCCCTAGCCGGGAACAGGCGCTCGACGAGTTTTTGAAAACGCGGCTCGCTTCGCAGCGGATCAAAAAGCGGATCCACCTTGATCCAAGTGGTGTCGGGACTTTCGCCGTCTGCACTCGCTCGCTCCAGATAATCGAGCGCTTTCCCCTTCTCACCCAGTCCGGTGTAGATGATCGTGAAAAGGTAATTCCTAACGAAGCCCTTCTGGGAGAGCGCGAGGAGCCGCTGCAAAAGCGCGAGCGCTTTTTCGCGTTGGCCGGTCTCGGCGTAGGCACGGCCCAACAGAGCGAAGATTTGCGGATCATCGTCGAGCGACGCCGCTTTTTCATACTCGGCGATCGCCGCCGGCAGGTCGCCCTTCAGATAAAGCGCTTCGCCGAGATTCCAGTGTGCGTAGGCAAAATTCTCGTCAAGCGCGAGCGTCCGCCGCAGTTGCGTGATCGCGTCGTCGTAGCGCCGGGCCACCATCAGGCTGCTGCCAAGATCAGCGTTGATGATGAGCGAAAGCGGATCTAGTTCGACCGCGCGTTGCCCCTCCTTCACTGCTTCGTCGAAACGGCCGAGCGTGACCAATAAACTGTTGCCATACCAATGGTGCGCGGTGGCGTCGTTCGGGTTGAGTTCGATCGCGCGCCGGAACTCCGTCTCCGATTTCGCAAACTTGTAGTTGAAAAGCTGCAACATCCCGAGGGTGGCGTGCGCCTCGGCCGCGATCGGGTCCAGTTCGGTCGCGCGTTGCGCCGCGATCATTGCATTCGGGAAAAATTCCGATGGCTTGCCCGCGCCGAAAACCGGAACCAGCAGCTCGGCCTGCGCGAGGCCCGCATAGGCATCGGCATAGGCCGGGTCCGCATCGATCGCCTGTTGAAAATAGCCGGCAGCGGTCCTGAGATTAGCGCCGGTGCGCTTACTCAGGTAAAAGCGGGCCTTCAGGAAAAGCTGATGGGCTGCGGGGTTCTCTGTCGGTCGCACCGCCATCGCGGTTTTCTCCGAGCCGGTTAATTTCGCCTGCAAGGTGTCGGCAATAGCTTTGGCAATGTCACTCTCCACCGCAAAAATGTCGGTTAATTTGCGATCGTAAATATCCGCCCATAGATGCGCGTCGGTCGCGGCATTAATCAACTGCACATTGACGCGCACTTGATCAGGCTCGCGCTGCACACTGCCCTCGAGAATATTTGCGACCCCGAGCTGCTTCGCGATTTCCGGGAGGTTGTCCGGCGAGCTTTTGAAGTGCTGCGTCGAGGTCCGCGAGATGACCTTTAGATCGGCTACCTTAGCCAGCCGAGTCAGGATTTCGTCCTGCACGCCTTCCGCGAAGTAGGCGTTGCTCTTGTCCTCACTCAGATTGTCGAACGGCAAAACGGCGATCGATTTTTCCGGAATCTTCGCCGACGGCGCGGCCGGAGCAGTCGCGACGGCGGGTGGACGGGGCACCGCGGCAAAGCGCCAGAGCAGGAATCCGCCTAACGAGACTAGGAGCGCCAGGATAAGGAGCTCCACACCGCTGATTCGCTGCGCGCCCCGTTCGCCGTGGTACCAGGCCAGCACGAGCATGACGAAGAACCCAAGGATCATCGCCAGGATGACCAGCCGGATCGTCTCCTGCGGCCAATCGAAACGGTTGGCCACGATGTCGATGCCTTGCAGGAGCGCGAACGCAGCCGCGACGTAGGCGACAGCCCACTGCACGAGCTTGCGCTGTTTCAGGCGTTGCAGGAATTCGTTCACGGCCAATTTTGCTGGCACAGCCTCTCGTTTTTACCGCGCGATAGCGTTCGGCGACAGGAAATTCTTTCTGCGCTCGAACGGTTCCTGCGGCGCGCCCGGCGCGCGCTGTTTCCGCAGAAAAGCGCCTCAAAAATGCTACCGTATCCGATGCCGTTCGAGCTCGAATCCAATTACAAACCTCGTGGCGACCAGGCGCAGGCCATCGCCAAGCTCCTGAAGTCGATCGAGGCCGGCAATCGCCACCAAACGCTCCTCGGCGTCACCGGTTCCGGCAAGACTTTCACGATGGCGAACGTGATCAAGGAACTCGATCGCCCCACCCTCATCATCTCGCATAACAAGACGCTCGCCGCGCAGCTCTACTCCGAGTTCAA
>JBDUAE010000040.1:0-10440 GCA_040004805.1 Chthoniobacterales bacterium
TATGAAGGGGCGATGTTCGATGTCTTCAACCTCGGCGAAAATGAGACGATCACGCTGCGAGATTTGATCGCGGAGATCGAGCGCGCCGTCGGGCGCGAGGCGCTAATTAACCGACTGCCGGAACAACCCGGCGACGTGCCCGTAACCTGCGCCGACATCACGAAGGCGCGTGAATTATTGGGCTATAATCCGACTACGCCCTTAAGTGTTGGCTTGCCGAAATTCGTGGATTGGTATCAGCGGATGCGGCGAAGCGAATAGCCGACGCGGTGAGGACAAGGTTCCCACCGTCTTGCAAAAGCCCTCTTCCACTCCATGTTATCCGCCGATGTCGGGAATTGTCTTCGAATCTCCGGGCGTCCGTTTTTCCTCACGTAACAGATTTCTGGAGTTTTGGCTGCGAGCGTTCGCAACTCCGCTGTTCCGGTGGGGTGCGGCGCGCCAATCTTTTCGAATGCACTCCCGATCCCAGGCGGCGGAGTTTCCTGCGGCCACGCAAACTGCTTTCGAGCTTTTGAAACGGATCCTTCGGGGTCGGCGTGTCGCGGACCGGGCATCATTGGATGCGCTCCGTCCTAACCACAATTCGGTCAACATAGAGGATCCAGAAAATGGCATCTCAATCATCCGGGAGGGGCTCGCGGCGTCCGCGCGGCGGCGCTTCCCGACGCAGGGAAGGCGGCGATCGTCCTTACCGACAAAATCCAACTCCCAAGGCGCCCGTCAAAAAATCGCTTTGGGACAAAATCATGGGCTTTTTCTCAAATGGAAATCCGCCCATCGCGCGCGTCCCGCAGGAGCGCAATGGCACCAGCACTGCCTCGACGACGCGGGCGGCGCGGCCGTCGCGCAAGCCTGAGTCAGTCGAAGTCACCACGCCGCGTCTTTACGTCGGCAACCTATCCTTCGAAGCCACGGAGAGCGACCTCTTCGAACTCTTCAACGGCGTCGGCGAAGTGCAGAACGCGGAGGTTGTGACCTATAAACACAATCAGCGCTCGAAAGGGTTCGCCTTCGTGCAAATGAACACGGTGGAAGAAGCGCAACGCGCTGTCACCGAACTGCACGATAAGGATTTCCTCGGCCGCAAGCTGCTCGTGAGCGGTGCGAAGTCGAGCGACCATCATTCCTCGGCGAGCTAGACTGAGCTTGTTTCTCAAAACGGGAGACGCGGTGGCCTTGGCTGCCCGTCTCCCGTTTTCTTTGGTGCGCGGTTTCCTGAGTCGGATAGTGAAACCGTGCCCCGCTTAATCATGGCGCGCGCCTTCTATATCGTCGGGCCAACCGCGGTCGGGAAATCGGTGATCGCAGCAGCCGTCGCAGAAAGGTGCGGCGGCGAAATCGTGAGCGCGGACGCGTTTCAGATTTATGACGGGCTGGATCTACTCACGGCGAAGCCAGACGAGACCACGCTGCGTGTGGCGCCGCACCATCTCATCGGGGCGTGTCGGCTAAACGACGCAATGAACGCGGAGAAGTTTCGGCGCTTGGCGTTGTTGGCGATGAACGAAATTGCGGACCGCGGAAGGCTCGTCTTCGTGGTCGGTGGCACTGGAATGTATGTCCAAGCCCTCACGCACGGACTTTCGCCATTGCCGAAGACGGATCCGAAATTACGGGAACGGATCGAGCAGTGCAGCGAAGGCGAACTTCTCGTTAGGCTGCAATTGCTGGACCCCACGACTGCGGCGTCAATCGATCGGCGAAACAAGCGACGACTGGTGCGCGCGGTAGAAATTTGTTTACTAGGCGGAACGCCGGCCTCCGCGCAGCGGCAGCGAGCCGAGCCGGCTGAGAATCCGCCAGGCGTTTTTTTAATTCGCGACCGAGATGAGCTCTACGCGCGGATCAATCAACGGGTCGAGGCAATGTTCTCCGACGGTGTTGTTGAGGAAGTGCGACATGCTGGGGGCGTGGGAGTCACGGCGGAACAAACACTCGGCCTGCGTCAGATTCGCGATTTCCTGGCTGGTCGAATTTCCGAAGCGGATTGCATTGCCTCAATCCAGCAGGCGACGCGACATTACGCGAAAAGACAATTGACCTGGTTTCAGCGACAAACTAATTTCGAACCGCTGAACCTTTCCGTCACAGGCTCATCCGAAGCGATCGAATGGATCGCGCGCAAGGCTCGTCTCTGCTTCGCGCAACACGATGTTTGAAGTAGAACCGACCAGGCGACAGGAGCGGGCGCTCCTCGTGGGACTCGAACAGGATGGAGTCTCGAAATGGGACGTCGCCGATTCGCTGGACGAACTGCGGGAGCTGGCCAATTCTGCGGGTGCGCAAGTGGTGAACACCGTGACGCAGCGCCTCGAAAAGCCGACGGCGCCGTATTACATCGGCAAAGGGAAAGCGCAGATGATCAAGGCGTCGTTTCAAGACCAGCCGGTCACGTCGGTTATTTTCGATAACGAGCTTTCGCCGGCGCAAGGCCGTAATCTCGAAGACCTTTTTTCGCGGAAGGTGTTGGACCGGACGCAGCTCATCCTCGACATCTTCGCGCAACGGGCACGCAGCCGAGAAGGGCGGCTCCAGATTGAACTCGCGCAGTTGCAATATCTGCTGCCGCGTTTGACGAGAATGTGGACGCACCTTTCACGGCAGACAGGGGGAATCGGCACTCGCGGCCCGGGGGAGACGCAGTTGGAAGTGGATCGCAGGAGGGTGCAGGAACGGATCGCGAAACTGGAACGCGAATTGGAAGGCGTGCGCAAAGTGCGGACGGTCCAGCGGGAAGGCCGGCGCCGCCATCAGTGGCCGGTAGCCGCCGTCGTCGGCTACACCAATGCGGGTAAGTCCACTCTGTTAAATTTGCTCACCGGAGCGGACGTGATCGCCGCCAACCGACTCTTTGCCACGCTCGATCCCACGACGCGCAGCATCACGTTGCCGAATAAGCAGCGCATGCTTTTAACCGACACCGTGGGTTTTTTGCGAAACCTGCCGCACATGTTGATTGAAGCGTTCAAGGCCACACTGGAAGAAGTGAGCGAGGCCGATCTGCTGATTCACGTGGTTGATCTCAGCCATCCGCGAGTGGACGAGCACATCGAAGCGGTCAACGCGGTGACGAAAGAGTTGGGCGCGTTCGGCAAGCAAACCTTGCTCGTTTTTAACAAAATTGATGCGCTGGCGCAGATGGATGCAGTAACTGCGTATCGGAATCGCTTCCCGGGCAGCGTCGCCATTTCGGCGCGGACCGGCGAAGGCGTCGGCGCGCTGGTGCAGGCTTTGCAGGACAAGGTGACGTCGTGGCACTTGAATCTGCGTTTTCGCATTCCATTAACCGAATCGGGATTGATCGCGGAAATTCACCGGGTTGGACGCGTGCTGGAGCTGCGATACGAAGGCGAGGCCGCGGTTATCGTTGCGCACCTGCCGCCACAACTGGAGCAGAAGCTCGCCGCCTTTGCGGAGAATTAGACTGCAGCAGAAAAACCGAAGGGTAGCGTTATGACGGCAAAGGAACGGGTCGCGCAATTGGTGCAGGTCTTACCAAAAGTTTACCCTGACGCGCATTGCGAACTGGATTTCAAGACCCCGCTGCAATTGCTGGTGGCGACAATTCTCTCCGCCCAATGCACGGATAAACGGGTCAATCTGGTGACGCCTAAATTATTCGCGCGCTACCGGTCGGCGGCGGCCTTGGCGGAAGCGGAACCGGAAGAGCTGGAGGAAATTATTCGCTCGACGGGTTTTTATCGAAGCAAAGCGAAGAGCATCCGCGGCGCCGCGAATGCAATCGTGGAGAAGTTCGGCGGAAAAGTACCCGACACGATGGAGGCGCTGCACGGATTGCCCGGAGTGGGACGGAAAACGGCGAACGTGGTGCTCGGAAACGCCTTCGGAAAAGATGAGGGGATTGTGGTGGATACGCACGTGTCCCGGCTTTCACACCGGCTTCGCCTAACGAAGCAAACGGACCCGGAGAAGATTGAATTGGATCTGATGAAGATCGTCCCGCGGCAGGATTGGACGATCTGGAGCCATTGGCTGATCTGGCACGGTCGCCGCCGTTGTTTCGCACGGAAGCCGGATTGCCGACAGTGTGAGGTTCTGCAGCTCTGCCCGAGCGGGCCGAAGTTTATCCGCGAAGGTGAGGCGCGGCCGGAGGATGAAAAATAGCCGACCGGGTCAGCAGATTTATTTCTCCGCCTCTTCTGCTTGTCGGCCGATGCGCTCGAACTCCTGCTGCAATTTCTGCAGGTCCTGATCGGACAACCGTTCGATATCGACAAGGTGGTTGCGGGCGCCGTCCACGGAGCGAATAAGCTCATCGAGCTTTAGATGCACCGCCTTCGAATCGCGGTTTTGCGTGTTCTGAATCAGGAACACCATCAGGAAAGTAATGATGGTAGTGCCGGTATTAATGATCAGTTGCCACGTGTCCGAGTAATGGAAAATGTGGCCGGTCGCGGCCCAGATGACGATCGTTAGAATGGCGGCGACGAAGGACCACGCAGTGCCGAGGACGGCAGACGACGCACGCGCGAAAACGCGAAACGCGTCCTGGACCCGGCAAATCAGATCCCGACCTTCGTCTGGGCATGGTTTTGCCTTCGGTTTTCCGTTTTTCGATCGCTTGTTGATGCCTGATTATCGCGCCCGGCCGAGGACGTGGGCGTATCGAAGGAGTTGTGAGACGGAAAAAATTTCGCCAAACTTCCACCCTTGAGTGCCGGCATTCATCTCAATTTAGACGACGCGTGGACCGACGCGGCCCCCGATTTGCCGACGCTGGACGCGAGGGCATGGGGGCCGCGCCTCCGATTTTCTGCTCCGAAGAGCGTGGTGGAAGAGTTTTTCCAGGAATACGACCGCCAACTTTCTCCGTTCCTGCTTTACGGATCGGGGGACTTTCACCATCTCAGTGCGCTTTGGATTCGCCGCCGGCCGGAACCGCTGGTCGTGGTCTCATTCGATAACCATCCGGACTGGGATATCCGGCCGCCGAAGTGGTGTTGCGGCGGCTGGGTCAATCGCGCGCTGGAGTTGCCGCAGGTGGAAATGGTGAGCGTTTGGGGTTGCGGAAATTTCGAGTGTTGGTGGCCGGGGCAACTTTTCGGCAACCGACGCGCGGAACGTAAGGGGACACTGGAAGTGCATCCGTGGGCGGACGATCGGCCGCCGAAAGATCGGAGGCGGCGTGGCGCAATTTTCCGTGCGACGTGGCGGGAGGAGTTCGAGCGCTTCGCGGCGCGGTTAACGGGCCGCAATATTTATGTGACGATTGATCTGGATTGTCTGTGCTCAGGAAGAGCGGTGACGAACTGGGAAAACGGCCGTTTTACGTTGGAGGATGTGGCTTGGGCACTGGGGCGGTTGCGGGCGAATGCGACGATCGTGGGCGGAGATATTTGTGGCGCGTATTCGCCGCCGGTGTATGCGCGCTGGAAACAGAAATTCGCCTCGGAGATGGACCACCCGAACTTGGTGGCGCCGACGCGCGAAGAAGCGTCCACCATTAATCGGGCGGCCTGGGCGGTACTGTGGCCGGCCTTAACTGATTGAAACCAGCACCACGCCGACGGTGATCAGGGCCGAGCCGACGAAAAGCGGCATGGTTAATTTCTCCCGCAGGAGAACGGCGGCGGCGAGGCTGATGATGATAACGCTGAGCCCCTGAAACGGGTAGAGGTAGCTAAGATCGAAGTTCCGAAGCAGGCCGAGCGTAAGGAAAAACGAGATCGCCATCAAGACGATGCCGAGGGTAAGAGTGCGCACCGATTTTGGTTTTCCCAGACCGATGGCGCCGGCTAATTCCATTGCGCGTTTCAGGACTAACTGGCCAATTACGAAAGTAATCAGCGAGATCAAAATCAGCATCATGGAAAAAACGTTCATATTTTTTCCTCCAACGCCGCGACCGGTTTTGCGACCACCGCCAAGCCGACGAGCACAAGCGCAATCCCGCACCAGCGTGTGGGACTGATCAGTTCGCCGAGAACGAGCCAGCTGGTGATTGGCACCAGAACATGCACGGCTTGGGAAGCGGGAAAAGCGACGGAAAGCGGGAGGTGCTTCAGGACGTAGAGCCATGAAATGAAACTGAGAATAACGAAGAGAATGCCCAGCCAAACTAACGGCGAGGTGAGCCCGGCAATGCCGGTCCATCCCCACGTCCCCGTGGCCGGGATGCTCGCCATGGCGCCACGTTTTAGGCACAGCTCAGAAACTGTGACGAGCGCGGTACTAAGCGCGACTTGAAACCAGGGATTGAAGAATCCGCGCCGCGAAGACTCCGTCATTGCCGCGACGCCTGGAGATTGCGGCGACATACGGGGTTGGAACGGGTTGGTCCAAAAGGCGTCGTCGCGCGCTTCATCGTTCGATTCACAATCATGGAGGTGGGACGCACATACAGGTCATGCGGCTGAAGGTCGAGCCGCGAATGCAGCTTTGGTTTTTCAGCGGTCACCGCGCTCGCCATACAGGTCGGAGTGATTCGAGAATTGTCGGAGAATCGGGTCGTGCCGGGTTGGTTCGAGCATTTTCAGAATGGGAGGAAAGATAGCGTTCAGGAATTTGGAAGTCGCCCGGACGTAGAGGTCCAACGGGTAAAGGTCGCAACCCAAATGGAGCTTGGGCTCATAATTCAGCGGACTGCTGCAGTATTTTTTTATTCCCGCGGCCAGCGACCATTCGATGATGTCGCGAAAACTTTGAAAATAGAGGTGCAAATCCAGCGCCACCTCGTAATCGAGACCGAGATAATCGTCGTAAAGCGTCTCGTCATGCACGAGGCAAAGGCTGAAGGCGACCGCGCGGCCTTCCTGGCGCCAAACAAAAAATCGGGTCCGCTCCGGCATCCGCTTTCCGAGCTCGCGGAAGTAGTCCTTTGTGAGCGTTTCGAATTTAAGCGACGAGCGACCGTGCACCTGGAGATAGAGCGGGTAGAGCTCATCGACGAAGGGTGTGACATCGTTCAAGATCTCGAGTTGTAAGGGCCGACCCGCGGCGGTACGGCGGAATTTCCGCCGCAGACTCTTGCGCGTCGCTTTGCCGAGGGTGCTCAAGTATTCGTCAAAGCTTCGATACGGGAGCGCGAGCTGCGTCATCGGCATGCTGGGAATGCGGGTGTAACCGTTAGCGGTAAAGCGCTCGAGAATCTCTCGATAGCGGGCGGAGAAATCCTTAAAAACAACGAGCGCCGCTTGCCCGCGGCGGCCGTAAACTTCCAGCGCGGCGAAAAGTGCGATCGCAAACCACTCTTCATCGCCAATCTCGCAAACGCCGAGGTGGCCTTCGCCCGCCGCGCAGCCGACCATGAGGACGCGCATCGTTAGAAAACGGGGAAACTTTCGCCGGACGAAATCCACGGCGGCTCGGAGAGCGGGTATGCCTTCGACCAGGTTCTGCTGCACGAAAAAGACGGGTTGGACTCCGCGCGCTTTGCCCGTCCGATCTTCGAAGACGAGGTAATGATGTTCGAATCCTCCTCGGATCGTTTCCTCCACGATCTCGTAAAAGCGGTGGTCTTTTACCCGCGCTTGAAACGCTTCCGGCCACTCGGGCAACGCGCGCAATTCTGCGAGCGTCAGAACTCGCGCGGAGCCGTCAGGAATCGGAATAGCCTCACGGGATGACATGCTTAAAACGGAGACGATCTCGCGCGGACGAGCTTTAAATCGGCTTCACGGTTGGATCGTCCTCTCGTGTAACCGGAAGGGCGCCGCTGCGAATGTGGAGATCGCGTTGCGGGAAGGGGATTTCAATTCCAGCGGCCTCGAAGTTTTTTGCGATCGCGAAATAGAGATCGCTTTTGTAACGCCGAGGGCGATGGCTCATGTCGCTGCTCCAGACCACGAGTTCGAAGTCGATGGAGCTGTCGCCAAATTGGTTGAGGAAAACGCTGGGCGCGGGCTCGTCCAGGGTGTGCTCGTTTCCTTTTCCCGCGGCGATTAGCGCTTCACGCACCTTTTCAAGATTGCTGCCGTAGGCGACACCGATGGGAATTCGAAAACGCACCCGCGGATCGCCATAGGTCCAGTTCGTGACCGGCTCCTCGATGAATTTCGAGTTGGGCACGATCATGGAAATGTTGTCATTCGTGCGAATGATCGTGCAGCGGGCGCGAATTTTTTCGACCTGACCGATGACGTCGCCAACTTCCACGCGATCGCCAATCGAAATCGGGCGCTCCACCAGAATGACGAGCCCGCTGATAAAGTTACTGGCGATTTTTTGCAGGCCGACGCCGACGCCCACGCCGATTGCGCCCGCGAAAACTGCGAGGGCACCGAGGTTGATTCCGGTATTGGTCAGGACAATGAGGACGCCGATAACGAGGACGGCATTGCTCACCACTTGAGAGAGCGCGTACTGAAGGGAGCGGTTCAGGCCGCTATTGACGAGGAAGCGATTGAAGAGAAAGCGCTTGGTGTGCGATGAGAGCCAGAAGACGCCGATCAGCATTACAATGAGCAGCAAAATCTGGAGCAGGCTCAATTTAACGCCGGGCAATGGCACATCCCACGGGAGCGGGATGCCGGCGGCGTTCACGGCTGCGACGGCGAAGAAAATAATCGACGCGAGACTGAAAATCGTCGTGACGATGGCGATGAAATTCGATTCCAGTTTCAGTCGGCTGAAAAGGCGCCGGAGGAGCGCGCTCTGAAAGACCCGCGCCAAGAGAAATCCAGCAGCAAGCAGGCTGACGAAGGCGAGCAAACCGGCCGCGGAAATGTAATGACCGCCGATGTGAAAGAGCGGACTTTCGAAGAGTTCGAACGTCATGACTTCAGTGTGGAGGGGTTGGGGAGGGCCGCAAACCAGTGCACAAAAAAACACGACCGAAGTCGTGTCTTTCTGTGCCCGATGGGGCAAAAATTGAGAGGAGAGATTACTGCTTGGAGGCTTTTTCCTCGATGTATTTAATGACGTCGCCCACGGTTTGGAGCTTTTCCGCATCTTCGTCCGGCACTTCCACGGAGAATTCCTCCTCGAAGGCCATGACCAGCTCGACGATGTCGAGCGAATCCGCGCCCAAATCCTCAATAAAGGAAGCGGTCGGCGTGACCTGTTCCGGATTTACGCCGAGCTGCTCGACGATGATGTCTTTGACCTTCTCTTCAATGGATTTGTCCGTCATAAAAACTGTATTCTGGTTGGGTTCAGTAGCGGGCAGGCTTTAAGCAGTCCCGGCAAGGATGGCAAGTAAAACAATTAGCCCGCTTGTCAATTAATTTCCCGGTTTGAAACGCAGCGGATTACTTGCGGCGTGAGTTTACTTCCCGAGGCGCAGGCAGTAGAAGAGAAAAGCATGTCTGAGCCGTCTACGCCTCCCGATCTCCTCGATCTCAAAATGATGCCCGCGTGGGTTTCGGAAGCCGCGCCAGCAAAAGATTATTCGGACTATCAGGGCGAGGATGAAAGGTCTTTCGAGCGCGGCGGCGGCGGCGGGCAGCGTGGAAGAGAAATGCGGCCGCGCGGCCCAAAACGCGATTCACGGGAAAGCGGCAGTCGACGCCCGGGGCCGCGTCGACCGGAGGCGCGCCAACCCGAACGCCGGGAGGAGCCGCGTGAGCCCCGCGCCGCGCCTCCGCCATTGCCACAAGTAGACGTGCGTTTTCTGCCGCACCCGCCTGCCTTTGAGAGCGTGATCGCGCAAATGAAATCCGGCTCCGTCACGTATTCCGTTTTCGCGCTGGCGCGGCTTTTTCTCGAGAAGCCGGAGCGCTACGATGTGCAATTAAAAGCGGCAGATGGCGCGGTCTTGCATCAGCTCGGCGAGCAAGGCGCGGTGGCGACTGATCCGCGTACCCTGGAGACAAGCGCCTTTGCCAATGCGCGGGACGATTTCTATCTGGTCGAACAAACGCAGACGGAGCCGCTCAAAGGAAATTTCACCAACGTGGCGCGTTGCCGACTCAGCGGGATTTTGCTTGGGCCCACCAACCATCATGCCTATCAGCCGCAACTGCGGAGTCTTTACGAGCAGCGTTTCAGCCGCCGGATGACTTTTCAGGATTACCAGCGGCAGATTGAGATCGTGAGCGATCCGGCGGTGGTGGAGGAATGGAAGGAACAGGCGCGCAGTCTAACGACCTATAAAACGAAGACGGAGGAACCGGCGGTCGAGTTTAAGAACGCCGCGGAAGCGGAACGGCATTTCCGGCAAACCTATTTGCCGACATTGCTGCGTAGCGCGCAGGAGTTCGCCATCAGTGGTGTCGTTAGCCGACGCCTGAGCGACCGGGGGCTGGGCCGCGTGATCGAGGACGCGTGGTCCGCGGAAATGCGTTCGCCTTCGAAGATGATGCAGGAGCTTTCCGCGGGTTTGCGACAGGCCGGGCTCAATATTTTCCGACATCGTCGCGGGATGCTTTTTGTTTCGCCGTTTCGGATTCGAGCTTTTGGCCATGAGCGGACCGGGGTTTCGGCTTCGATCAACGGTATCCTGGAAAAACTGGGCGAGACCGCGGGGACGAAGCGAAA
>JBDUAE010000041.1:0-10435 GCA_040004805.1 Chthoniobacterales bacterium
TTATGCCGCGAAGGCGAGCCCGGGAACACCGCTTTCATCATCAAATCCGGTGCCCTGGAAGTGGGGCAATCGATGCATGGAGGGAAGAAAGGGGGAGGCATCCTAGGCGGGATGTTTAATTTGGCGCGCTCGCCTCGTTTTCGCATCGAGCTGACGTCCGCCGATTTCGTGGCGGGCGAAATGGCGTGCCTGAGCGGTTCGCCGCGCGCGGCCGACGTGAAGGTGCTGCGCGACGCAGAAATTTGGGAAATTCGCCGCAACGTCCTTGATCGGATGATGCGTCTCCCGAGTCGGCGGGCGAAGTTCGAATCGACCTATCGGAATCGGTCGCTCAATCTCGTTTTGCAAAGCAGCGAGCTCTTTCGCGATCTGGGCGAGGAGCAATTTAAGGAAATGGTGGATCACCTGCGGGAGCGGCTCTCGTTCGTGCGGGTGCGTCCCGGACAAATGCTTTTCCGGCAAGGCGAACCGGCTAACGACCTCTACCTGATTCGCCTCGGGCATGTGCGCGTGGGCGTGCAGCGGTTTGAAAACGAAGTGCGCGTCACCACGCGCGGTCCTGGAACCATTTTCGGCGAGATCGGTCTGCTCGCGCTTTCGCCGCAGGATGTGAATCGAAGCGCGGACGAAATTGATCGCGCGATCAAGGCAGCCTTGGAAAGTGGTGGCGACCAGTTAGCCGACGTCATCCCGAACGGCTTGCGCACTGCGAGCTGCTCGGCCTTAAATTATCTGGAACTAGCACGCCTGGGCCGTGAGGATTTTCTCGAAATGGCGCGGCGTTTTCCGGTGCTGCGGCGGCGCCTGGTCGAGCAATCGCTCGCCGCTTTACGCAGCGAAACTGTGAGCGATCCGGTGGTGGTCGATTATGTAGAGCAAGGACTTTACGAAGGGCAAAGCATTCTCGTTCTCGACATGGATCTTTGCACGCGCTGCGACGAGTGCACCAAAGGTTGCGTGCGCGAACACGGGAACGAATCGCACGGACTGCCGATCACCCGCCTCTTGCGGGACGGTCGACGTTTTGGCGATTTTCTAATCGCGACTTCCTGCCGTTCCTGCAGTGATCCGCATTGCATGTCCGGCTGCCCGGTGGATTCGATTCATCGCGGTCGTCACCTCCAGATTGTGATCGAGGATCACTGCATCGGTTGCGGTTTGTGCGCATCGAATTGTCCCTACGGAAACATTTTTATGGTGCCAAATCTTCGTCGCACTATGGAAGTGTCGGATGGGTTCGAGTCCGGCGAGCGCACGCGGAAAGCGCAACTCAAAGCCGCGACTTGCGATCTCTGCGATGCTGAAGGGAAACGCTCCACGCCACAGCCGCAATGCGTGGCTTCCTGTCCGCACGAAGCCGCCGCGCGCGTGACCGGCCCGGAATTGCTCCAGCAAGTGTTGAAGCGGCGCGCGCGCGATTTCGACGTCGACGCAGTTTAGCCGACACGCGAAACCCGGAGCGTGGGCGCTCCCTTAACTCAGAAATTCCGCGAGCGGCTCCATCTCCTCGATATGGGCGCAGAAGATTTTGAAAGCGGCCAAAATTGGCACGGCCAGGATGACGCCGGCAATGCCCCACATCCAACCCCAGAAGATGAGCGAAAAAAGAATGATCACGGGATTTAAGGTGAGCGACCGACCCATAACCCACGGCGTGATCAGATTGCCTTCAAGCGTGGCGATCACGAGATAGGCTGCTGGGAAAAGCATCGCGAAACCGAGGCTATCGTAGCTGAGAATGGCGCCAATTGTCATGCAAATGATGCCAGTGAGAGCGCCGACATACGGAACGAAATTCAAGACCGCGACGAGGAAACCCCACATTACGGGATTACTCAGTCCGAGGACGCCGACAGTTATCCCCACCGCGAGGCCGAGACCGGCATTAATCAGCGTGATCGTAAGCAGGTAGCGCGAGATATGCGACTCGATCTCGTGCGCGATGGAAACGGCGCGTTTCTTATCCTGCAGCCGCGGCAACATCTTGATCACTTTTCCGAGAAAGACTTCGTCGTAAGCGAGGAGGAAATAAAGCAGGATGAGCAGCAGGACGGCGCTCATCGCAAACTCCGGAGTCCGGCCGAGGATCGTGTCGGTGAGGTTACCTTGCTTTACCTCCACCTTCATCGCGGGCGCCTTCGCCGCCGCGTCCTGATCGGGCGCAGTCAGTTTATCGATTTCGCCACCAGCTTTGGCGACTTGTGCGATGGGACGGCGCAAAGGCACTAATTTTTGCTGTATTTGATGCAAGCCATAGGGCGCCTTCTCCATCCAACCCACGGCGGGGACGGCAAGAAAAGAAATGCCATAACCGATGAGCGCGATCAGGCCCAGGAGTAAAATAGCCGACGCCGCCGCGGGGCGAATCCCCCACTTGCCCAGAGCGCGCAGCACCGGCTTAAAGAGGTAACTGAGCAGGAGCGCGAGCACGATCGGCAAGAGCACCGCGCGCATCAAATGCATCGTGTAGAAGATCGCGAGAATGAAGAGCCCGTTAAGCGCGAAGGACCGGATATCGAAGGGCCGTTGCAGCAGGTCGGGGATGATGAGCCGAGCTCGTCGCGGCGGTGCATTTCCCTCGTCGGTGTCGCCCACGAGTTCGGTCGGATTCTTGTCGTCTGTTTCGCTCATTGCCTATCGGAATCGATTGTCGTGCCTGCGTCACGCGCTCCCGATTATGCGATTGAACAAAAAAAGTGAGCGACCCGTTAGGTGCTCAATTGTCCGACGGCAGCAAAGGGAGCGGCGTGGGTTCGATCGACGGTTCGCTCGGCTCCTGTACCGGGCTCGGCGACGGAATCGGCGTCGGCAATGGAGACAGGAGCACGCCGCTCTTGGTCGAGAGTTTTCCATCTGCTAAGCGCACATCTTCCACCCGATAAATGCTTCCGCCTCGCGTCGATGCTCGGTCTTTGCCATCGATGAATTGCGGCCGCCAATAAAAGCGCTGCATTTCGTCCAAGTGAAATGGTCGCGCGCCGCGGCGGCCGAAGACGACAGTTTGACCACCGGTTTCATCGACCACGCGGTCGCGATCGAGCCCGCGACCTACAGCGATCGCATCGCCGTGCGTGGGGAACGAAGCGATCAGACGCGGATTCGGACGCGGACTGAAACCCATCGCGCCGGGCACGGTGTCGGGCGAGATGACTTGGAGTACGCGCAGGCCGTTTTTTCCGTCGGCGACGAGAGCAAACATGGAGGCGTTCACGCTTCCGATCTGGACGGCGCGGGTGTCGTTCAGCGCGCCGGCCGCGTTAAACATTTGCTCGAGGCGCGGCTGCTCCGGGTTCTCGACGTCGATGATGGCCAGGCCTTCCGATCCATTGGCGACGTAGGCGTAGGTCCGGGCCACGTAAAGACGTTGCGCGTGGTTTAGCCTAACGAATGCATTGGCAACCGGTACGGGCTGCGCCGGATTTGTCACATCGAGCACTTTCAGGCCATCATCGTCGGTAACGAAGGCGTAGCGGAATTGGATGGAGACGCAATGCGGGTTGCGCAAAAAGCCATTTGTCACTTCGGCTTCGATTCGCGGATGCATCGGATCGCTCACGTCGATCACGTAGAGACCGCGCGGTGTCGTCAGATAAAGGCGGTGCCCGGCCGCAGTGACGAAGCTGGCGCCGCTCAGCACGCCGCCCGGATTGAAGCTCACATCTTTCTTCAGGAAATTATTCTCCGGATTTCCGTCCACCAGAGTGGCGACATTGACGACGACGAGGCCTTCCTCGAGATCGGAAACGAAGACGAACGCGTAAAAGGGGTCGATCGGTTGTTCCTCGTTTTCCGGTCGCCGTACCCGGGCCGGATCGAGCGCCTGCGTGTTCGGGAGCGCGACCGAGGTGGCAAATTTAGTCGGCACGTAAGTGCGCTGGCCGAGCGGCGAAACCGGCGACGTCACGATCCGTTCCGAGAAACCTTTCTGGTCGATGTTCGCCACGTCGAAAACCTCGAGACCGCCCGGGCCATTGGCGGTGTAGAGATATTCGCCGCGCAAAACCAGATCCTGCACATTCTTTCCGCTGTGCTCGTAGGCCTCCTTCAATTCCGAATGCGCCTCGAGATGTTTCTGGTAATTCGCCGGATACGCCAGTCGATGGAGATGGCTGCCAATCGCCGCTTGCGGCTCCTCCGCTTCCGTCCAAACCACCGCATGCAACCCTGCGCGCCCTTCGCCGACATAAGCGTAGCGTCCGAAAAAATTCACCGTGCCCGTCCCGAAACCGAGGAGCTGCGTCATCCAGGCGTTGTTGTCGTTAGACTGCGAGAGGTGGCAATCGGTGCAATTCTTCGTCGTCCCCACTCCGCTCGTGGTGTGCGGGAAATGCGGGTTGAAAGCCTGCCCGCTGTAGCCTTCCGCGGAGATCGTTTGCGCCTGCGAATAGACCCATTCGCGATTGGCGTTCTGCGAACTCACGACCACCGCGCTGGAAGAGCGTACCACCGCCATCCGGTGTTTTTTTACCGACCCGTCGATCCCGAGCATGAAGACATCGTCGCGCAGGACCTGCGGATTGTAAGTGGTGTAATTACGATCCGTGACGCCTTCAAACTTGTTGAGCGGCACGCGCTGGTTTGCCTTCATCGGCAGGTGACAACCGAAGCAGCTTGTCGCCCACGAGGTATGACAGATCTGGCAATCCATCGCGCTGTTATCGTGAGCAAAACGCCGCGTCCGCTCGTCGGCCGACGCCAGCGCCGGGCCCCAAGATTTCCCATCGCGCTGCAACGTCTTCGCGTAGGCGCTCTTCGCATTGTAGTGCGGCGAGAGCGGATCGACCGTGTCCTTCGTCTGCGGAATCTCCCAGCGCACGTCGGGCGACATCGTCGATTGCTGGAAAAGTTGCGTGCCCTGCCAGACAAAGCGCGGCCCCCACGGCGTGTTGCTCGTGTTCAGGAGATCCACCTGGCCGGCGTTGCCACTCGTGATCAGCGACGGCCGTTCGCCGACCGTGCCGTGGCAATCAATGCACGTGATCGTGGTCGCGTTCCGCGGTTCGCCGTAAAGATTCCCGTTGCCGTGGACGTCGAGATCGAAATGGCAATCCGCGCACTGCATCCCACGCGCGAGATGGATATCTTTTAGATGGACCGCCTTCGCGAATTTCTGCGAATCGTCGTCCGCGATCCGATTGTCCGCGAGATCGAGGAGATTGCCCTTGCGATCCTTCTTGAAGACGGCGCGGAAAACCCAGCCATGCCCGTGATAGTCGGCAAACTGCGTGTGCTTTAGTTTCGGATTTAATTCCGCCACCCGCGCCAAGAAATCCGGATTTCCCCAGAGACCACGCGCCGCCGCCGCTTCCGGATTACGCTGCGTCGCCAACACTAGCTCCGAATCCGTCGGGTCGTGCTGCACCTTTGGATACATGAATTCACCGTCCGTTTCCTGATCCCACCAGGTGTAACCAAGATACGGATTCACGAACAAGTTCCCCTGATGCATGTGGCAATTCATGCACTGGCTCGAAGGGATCGAGCGTGTGAACTGGTGCTTAATCGGGTGGCCGTTCTCGTTTTTCGGGATCGTCTTGTCCTCCGAAAAACTCAGGCCCTGGTGTCCGTATTTGCTGTACCAGCCGGAGTTCGAGGGCGAACGATCGTTCGCATAAACAACGTGGCAGGCCGAGCAACCGCTCGACCGATAATCTCCCGGATTATCGTTCGAGCCGAGAAACCCGAGTAACGGATCGTGCAGCCGCGTCTTTTGGAGACCGAGGAAAACCGGGTCGGTGCGATTGAGAGTGCCGAGACCGCGTTCGGAAAGTCGACGCCCCGGTTTGCCCGGCGGCTCATTCACGGTCGGGTTGCCGAGTTGGAGCTGCTTTTCGCCGCCCTTCTCGAAGATCCGAAGCGTGTTCCCGGGTTGGCTCAGGTTAAAGCGCGGGAGGGGATCGAGAAACGGCAGGATTCCGTGCAATAGAGTGTCGGTTGCGCTCACCGGCGTGTAATTAATAAGGCGTTGGGCCACGCCATCCGCGCCGTAATCCTGACCGAAACGATAATTCTTCTCGTAGTACCCGCCGTTATTATAGAGCGCCGCGCCCCAGAGCGTCGCGCCATGGTTCATCATACTGTGGTGCACGTTCCGAATAATCTCTCCGTGGCAAAGCCCGCAGGATAGTTCCGCCACGCGCAAGTCGCCCGGATTCATGAAGCGGACAAACTCGGGCGACTCGTGGTTTAGCCACACGTTCGAGTTCGGCGGATTAGCCGACGAGGTCCAGAATTCCGGATGCTTGGGCAAAATATGCGCCTGCTCCTTCTTCAAGCCGCGCGCCGGATTCCCGCCGTGGCAATCGATGCAACCCAGGACCACGCTGGGCGAGGAATGCATCGGCTCCACTCCGGCGTGGCATTGCAAACAGCCGACACTCTTCGCGTCCGCTTGTCCTTGGGTCTGATCGATCCAATTCCGCGCCGGCGGTGTCGCCGGGTGGGTGAGGGGAACGTCGGGGGAGATGGAGGTGGGAGGAAGATCCTGCGCGAGCGCGAGCTGCTTCCCGAGAAGAGTGAGGAAAAGAAGGACGATACGTCCGACTGTCCCCGCAGTAGCGCGCCTTTTCATTAGTAAGTGAGCGTCACGGTCAGAATCCCGCTATATAAAAACGAATCCACCGGCCCGACCGATTCCTGTGGGTAACCCGGCACCGGCCGCGTGTTGGCCCGATAGATATCCTTGTAACCCGCCCCCGGCAGCAGTGCCCCGAACCCAGCCGACACGATCACGTTATCCGTCAAAAGCGGCCGCCACTGCACGCCGAGACTAACATCCAGTCCAATTTCGTCGCTGGCGTGATTAGTAAAGAGAACCCGGCGCGTCGGCGCGGTCGTCACTGTCCAGATGTAGTTCACATTCGCAAACGCCTTCAGCCGCGGTGTCACATCCGCGTCCAGCCCGTAGCCGACAATGGCCGCGCCCGGGTTCACGAAGTTCGATTGACCTTCCGTCTTACTGCTGCGGAAGTTCGGCACCAGGCTATCGCGTTCCTTAAAGTTTACCCCGGTGCCGGCGAGATTGAAACCCTGGTGCACGTAGTAGCTAAATGGTCCACCGACGAAGAACGGTCGGTCCAGAATGGTATCGAATCCCGTCGCCTGATCGTCCTTCGGCTTATCGTCGCCGCTCGCGTAGAAGACCGAGAGCTTATGGCGGAGCCAATTCCGATCCACCGAGACCTCTAGCGCCGCCATCTGCGCGAAGATGTTCACCCTGTGGCCCGCGATGCCGTTATAACTGTCCTCGCCAAAGACCTGGTAAAACGCGTGTGACAAGTTGAGCCAGCCGACATGCCCTTCGCCGGCCCAGCCCAGATAATAAGCCTGCACATAGTGATCGCGCACCGCGCCAAGCGGCTCCGGCCTCACCAGGAATCCATTCTTATCGTAATGCCGGCCGGTCTGATCGAAGTTGGCGTGAAAACTCACCTCCGCGGTGTATCCCTTCGTGAAAAGATCCTGTCGAAAAACGTTCCCGATTAATACCAACTGCTGCCGCGAGCTAAATTCGTTCAGGTCCGAGTAGGTATCCTTCTCCCGCATGTCGAACGCGGCCAGATTGTATTGCAGCCGGTTATCGTCGTGATTGCCGAAAAACCGAACCCCAAGGTTCGAGTCATTAAAAATGAACCCCCGGAAATCGCTGACAAACGGTTGAATCCCAAACCGCGACGAGACAAAATCGTAAGTGTTGGAGACGTCGTGGAGGTGCAGCTCCAGAAATGCTTCCTGCAGCGAAAAGAAATCCTTCTGCCGCGTCGTCCGATGCCGCTCCGAGCCCCGCGGGTCAGGGTCCAGCACATTCGCTTCCTCCACGCTGATGTAGTTAACGTTATGCACCGCCAGGAAGCGCAGCGCCCACTCCACCGGCTTGAACGCCGTCTCGCCCTTGAACAAATCCACTCCCACCTGGAAATCATTCGCAAAGAAGATTTGCTCGCTCCTCCCGAAGAACTCCGAGCTGTTCGGCCGCGCCGCGCTCACCCCGCTCGGCACCGGCAACCGACGCGTCTCGAATTGCGCGAAATCCGTCAGGGTGAGGTTAAGAAAAATGTCCTGCCCGTAGATCGGGGCATCGCCTTTTAGCTTACTCTGCAAATAAGGATGCCACAGCTTGAGCGGGCCGCTTTGGTAAGGCGTCTCCGTCGCCGGATCGGAGTAACGCTGCCAACGCCCGAAGCCGATGAACCACCGGTTAGGCACCGGTTCCTCCCCCGGCCGCCTTTCCCGCATCACCTCTACCTCGGGGTAGTCGCGATACTCCAGCTTCCGCCGCCGCGGACGCGCCTCCCGCACTCCCCGGCGCGGCAGCTCTAACGAACGAGGCACCGGTTCCTCTCCGTAGTCCGGCAGTTGCGGCAGGATCGGTGGGAACAGATTTGGCGGTGGTTCCACTTCCTTGCTCTCGTCCGCGCCGGGATCCGGGTTGAACTCCGAGGGTGGTAACGGCGGCTCCGCGCCATCCCGCTCCGGGTCCGAGGTGAGAAACGCCAGCCGCATCGCCGCCGTCACTTCGCTCGCGGGCATAGTCGTCTCCACACTCTGCGCCGGAGCCAGCGAGAGTCGCCCGAGAAAGGCGAGCGCGCCCAAAGCAGCGCGCAGTGATCGAGGGAAGCGCATCAGCCCACGAGAATGCGCGAGCCGCGCGTCCCTGTGCAAGCACATCAGCGCGGAGCGTTTGCCCATTTCGGGCCGGCCGACCCGCTCTGGGTTTGCGCTGGTAAACTTCACGCCCTTTCGCTACAACGCCCGGATGCGAGCGCGCGCCCTCCTGTTCCTCCTCTTCCTGAGCGCGGCCGCGTCCTCCCTCCACGCCCAGCTCACCGCCACCGACGTCCAATCGATCATCAACCAAGCCACCCGTCGCGCCAACCGCCTCGCGCCCAATAGCGTCATTGCCGTCACCGACCGCGAGGGCTACGTCCTCGGCGTTTGGGTCGTCCGCGGCGGCGAACCCACCGCCCTCGAGGTCGCCACCGCCGTCGGGAAAGCCGGCACCGCCGCCTTTCTCAGCAGCGGCAGTAACGCCTTCACCAGCCGCACCGCTGGCTACATCATCCAGCAACACTTCCCCCCCGGCGTCATGAATCTCCCGCCCGGCCCCCTTGTCGGTGTCGGCTTTTCTAATCTGCCCTTCTCCGATGTAAACCGCTTCAAGAAAGCCGACTTCATCCCCGGCAGCGCCTCCCCCGGCACCCTCGGCTCGCCCATCCCGCTCACCTCCTTGAATGGCATTCCCGGCGGCCTGCCCCTCTATAAGAATAACATCCTCGTCGGCGGCATCGGCGTCACCGGCAGCGGGTTGGAATTTCCGCCCACCGCCTTCGTCGATGGTTACTCGAAGGACGAAGACATCGCCCTCGTCGGCCAGCTCGCCTTCATGCCGAGCCCGGTCATTCTCGCGTCGGATGTCTTTATCGGCGGCATCTCCTTGCCCTACGTCTCCAGCTCCGCCGGGTCCCCCGCCGGCGGCATCGTCACCGGCAATACCGCCGCCGCCTATCCCGTCATCGCCAGTCCCGCCGCCTTCCCTTATCCCACGGCTACCTTCGCCACCGTCTCCGGACAAATCCGCCAGCCCATCATCAGCGACCCCATCTCCACTCCCATCCACGGTCAACCGCGCCTCACCGCCGCCGAAGTCACCGCCATCATCACTCTCGCCGCCGATCGCGTCCGCACCACCCGCGCCGGCATCCGGCTCCCCGTCGGCCAGCGCATGGAAGCCTTCATCACCGTCGTGAATAATCCAGACGCCCCCGGGGTCGGTCCCACCGTCCTCGGCACCTTCCGCACCGGCGACGCCACCCTCTTCAGCTGGGATGTCGCCGTGCAAAAAGCCCGCACCGCTGTCGGCTATTCCAGCCGCACCACCGCCTTCTCCACCCGCACCGTCGGCTTCCTCGCCGAGACCCACTATCCTCCCGGCATCGATCCCCAACCGCCCGGCCCCTTCTACGGCATGCAAGAGCAAGCCTCCGGCTTCGACCCCGCCGCCCTGCCGAATCTCGTCCCCACCGCCGCCCTCCTCTCCAATCCGCCCTTCGCCCCCAATCCCACCTTTCCCGATGGCATCACCATCTTCCCCGGCGGCTTCCCCCTTTATCGGAATGGCGAACTCATCGGCGCCATCGGCGTCAGCGGCGACGGCGTCGACCAGGACGATCTCGTCTCCGCCTCCGGCACCTCCAGCTTCCTCCCGCCCGATCCCATCCGCGCCGATCAGTTTAACTACCGCGGCACCCGCCTCCCTTACGCAAAATTCCCGCGCGACCCCGAAGGCGGCCCCAACATCGTCCCCGTAATCCTCCCCACCTTAGCAGCCCTCGCCGCCGATTTTAATCACGACGCCAAAGCCGACCTCGTCTGGCAAAACAACCTCACCGGCGAACGCGGCCTCTGGCTCATGGACCACGCCACCCCCACCGCCAGC
>JBDUAE010000298.1:0-3099 GCA_040004805.1 Chthoniobacterales bacterium
CGCGTCCCGCGCGCTAAAACTTATTGCGGAGGAATCGAGAGTCGCGCCGCTTCTTCCGGAGAAAGGCCGAGCGATTCGATAATCGCTTTCCGTTCTGCGGGATCAAATTGGAGACTGCCCAAAAAGGTCGTGGCGATTTCCCGGCTAAATTCGCCCGGAGCAGTGGCGAGGATCTGCTTCAAATCCCCGGGGGAGATTGTGCGCGAAAGTTCAACGGCGGCGGCGCCGCGAGCGGGCGAAGGCAGTTGCGCCATCCAGGCGATGGAGCCTTCGGGGTCGAGCCTGCGCCAGCGATCGAGAAACGAGGACATGTTGTTAGGCCATTCGCCCGGCGGGAATTTCGTGATCCATTCCGCGAGGCCGGCGTAGAGATTGGTGCGGTCGGTTTCTTTGTTCGCGAAGAGGTCGGCGTTGATGTCGCTGATGCCGGCGAGAGCGGCAGCACGCGCCTCTTTCGTGGGGAGACTTTTGACGAACTCAGCCGAGTCTTCGGCGGAGTGGAAGAATGTGACGCGGGCGAATGATCCCAGAGCTTCTTGCGTGGCTTTTTCGCCGGAGTGATCGAGCAGGTAGCGTCGAGCCTCGGCCGGATCGTGTTGGTAGAGCCCGTGGATGTAGTTAATGACCACGTCGGAGTCCTGCGTGACATCGGGATGTTCCGCCATCCAGCGTGCGGCTGCCGCGGGATCGGCCGCGGCGAGATATTCGATAATTTCGGAGGTGACCAGCTCGGGGTAATCGCTGCGGTGTTGATCGGCGAATTGGGCAGCGGCTGAAGGATCCATGGCGGCCCAGAAGGACACTTGGCCGCGGAGTTTCTGCGCGCGCCACTTTGGGTCTATGTCGGCGGACAAACCGAGGAGCATGTCGACGAGCACGGGGGTCTCGGGTGCCGGGGTAGCAGCAAGGATGGCAAGCGCCGAGCGCTGGATGTCGTCATTTCCGGTCACCTGGGAAATGAGGGCAGCGGCAGCGTGCGAGTTGATACTGGCCAGGCATTGGAAGAAGGCAGTGAGCGCGGCGCGCCGATCGGGACCCGCGGGGAGCGCTAGAATGGAATGTAAGTAGGAGGCCTGTTCTTCGGGGCTGTAGGTGCGAAGGCTGAGGTAGAGCTCGGCGAAGGTAGCGCGGCCGGCGCGCGCAGGTGGTGGAATTTTTGCCGGTGGAACGGAGGACGGGCTGGCGGCGCTTTGCTCTGTTACCAGTGGAGGTGGGTGAGAGACAGCGGGCGCCGAGAGCCAGCGCCCTAGAGCATAGCCGGCGAGTGCGCAGCAGCTAATGATCGTCAGGCGACGGAACATCGCTTTGGAGACGGTGTAATTCGACTAAGTGCTTCGTCTGGGACGGAGGCAGGCCCAAGGCTTGGATCTGGTCGACCCACTTTCCCTGGTCGTCGTTGAAGGTACGGGCGACTTTGGAAAGGGCTTCCTCGCGAAGTTCGGCGTTTTGAATGCCGAAAGCCAGGGAAACCAATTCCAGTGAGGCCGGATTATATTGAGCGTCGATCGCGGAGAGTAGCAGGGGTTCTCGCTCGCTCGGTGGTTTGACGCGCAGCCAGCTCGCCGCCCCGCTCGGATCGGAGTCGTTCCAGCGGGACAAAGTCACGCCCATAGCCTGGTCGCGGAGCGCGCCGGGGAAAGTGGATATCCAATCCGCCATCAGCGGGAGCTGACTCGGGTCGACTTTTGAGATGGCGTTGGAAAGCAGGCTTGAACCGACTTCCTGATCGAAAGACGTGATGAACGCGCGGGCCTGATCGCGTGAAGCGCTGAGCAGGTGCGAGGCGACCGAGCTGGCGGCGTCGTAGATGCCAGCACTCTCCCGATGGAGTAAGACGTAGTCTCGCGCGGCGGCGGGATCTTTTGTCAGCCAGGTTTTCACAAACGAGTCGAGCACCAAGGGTGCATCGGCGAACGCGCTCGCTTCGAGCCATCTTTGCGCTGCTAGAGGGTCGTCGCCTGCCCAGGCGGACATGAGCTGAGCCGCATCGGAGTTGGAGACCATCTCCGGACGCGATTCGATGAAACGAGCGGCCGCGGCTGGATCTGTTCCGTCGAGCTCTTTGAGAAACGGAGGCAGGAGTCGGCGACGTTCCGATTCTGACAGCCCGGCCACGACTTCAACAAATTGAGGAAGGATTGCGGGCGGGGCCGCCGCTCCCACGGTGAAAAACACATCCTGCCGACTGAGCAAATCAGGGAAATGACGGAGCGAACGCAGAGCAGATTCGGGTTCCAAATCGAGCCAGGCGGAGTAAAGCGCGGTCAAAGCGATCTTCTTGAGCGGGCGATCGGGTAGTGCGCCTAACTCCTGCGCCCATTGCTCGCGTTGCTCGAGCGAGGCTGTGCTGATGAGTTCCTTGGTTTCGGCGAAGCCAATCTTCGCGAAACCCTCGACTCGGACGCGCGCATGGTCGTTCGGACCTGACTTTACGACCGCTTTTATGCTCTCGCTGGCAGAGGTTTGGAGATTACTCGCACGTGGCGCTCTATCCACGGCGGCGGGCAGGGATTTCGGGCTCCGATATCCGACAACAAAAGCGACGCCGACCACGACGAGTGCGAGGGTCGGGAAAAGGAACGTTGCCCTGAGCTGCTCAAGGCTTTCCAGCGCGCTCACACCCGGAGCGGAAGATGGTTCCCTTTTGAAGTGATGGAGGCTCACGCTGTGTCGTTTGATCGAGCAGCTAACAGCTAATCATTATTCTTCCGGTTGGACAATGCTCGCTGGCGGTGGCCTGAGAGCGATCTACATTTTTTCCGGAACGGAGATGCCGAGAAATTCGAGGCCGCATTGGAGAATGCGGGCGGTGATTTGGCAAAGCGCCAAGCGCGAGCTGCGGGCTGGCTCTTCGGATTTCAGGACGGGGCAGGCTTCGTAGAAGGCGTGGAAGCTGTTGGCTAATTCGAAGAGATAATTGGCGAGAACATTGGGACGGAAATCGTTCAGGACGGTGGGGAGCGTTTCGGCGAATTGGCAGAGTCGTTTCGCGAGGTTTTTCTCGGCTGCTTCAGTGAGCGTGATCTTATCGGGCGCGACAAATTCTTCGCCGGCTTTGCGGAAGATGGATTGGATGCGGACGTAGGCGTTTTGCAGATA
>JBDUAE010000299.1:0-3086 GCA_040004805.1 Chthoniobacterales bacterium
CGAGATTTTCGATCAGACATTCGCGGTCACTTATGTCCTGCGCACGATCGCGGTCCTGGTGGCAGTGGTTGGAATCGCGCTCACGTTGACGACGCTGATTGCGGAACGTTCGCGCGAGCTGGGATTGTTTCGGGCGATCGGTGGGAGCGTGGCGCAACTCCGGAAATTGCTACTCTGGGAGTCGGCGATGATTGGATTTCTGGCGGCGCTGGTCGGCCTTGTTTCCGGGCTTTGCCTTTCGCTGGTGCTGACGGGCGTGATCAATCGCGCGTTCTTTGGCTGGACAATTCAGCTCGCTTTTCCGTGGAGCACGCTGGCGCTAACGCCGGTCTGGATCGTGGGGGCGGCGATAGTGGCGGGCGTGGTGCCGGCGTGGCGGGCAGGTCGTCTGGTGGTAGCGGAGGCGTTGCGTGAAGAGTAAGTGGTTGTTACTGGCGCTGGCATTGGGTTGTCTCGGCGCGGATTGGAAAATCGCGGAGCCGGGCTGGAGCTACGAGTTTCCGCGCGACCACCACACGCATCCGGAGTTTAAGACGGAGTGGTGGTATTTTACCGGTAATCTGGCGGACGCGGGGGGACGCCATTTCGGTTATCAACTGACGTTTTTCCGACAGGGGATCAACCCGCCGACGGATCGGAAACCGGAGCGATCGCGTTTTGTGGTCAACGATCTGAAGTTCGCGCATTTCACTCTCACCGATGTCGAGGGAAAGAAATTTCGCTTTGAGCAAAAGGCGAGCCGCGGCGCGTTTGGCGAAGCGGGTTTCGATGCGGGTGAGCGTCTGGCTTGGATTGATTCGTGGGAGCTGCGGATGACGGACGATGGCGCCTTTCACCTCACAGCGGAGGCGAAGGAGATGGCGCTGGATTTGCGCCTGACGACTCGGAAGCCACCGGTCATTCACGGCACGGACGGCGTCAGCCAGAAGGCGGCGGGGGAGGGGCACGCCTCGCATTATTATTCACTGACGCGATTGGAGACGACGGGCGAGGTGCGCGTGGGTGAAGAAAAGTTTCGTGTCGGCGGCGAGAGCTGGTTCGATCACGAGTGGGCCAGCAATCAGCTCGCACCGGAGCAGGTGGGGTGGGATTGGCTTTCGGTGCAATTCGACGACAGCACCGAGCTGATGCTTTACCGGATGCGGCTGGCGGATGGATCGACCGACCCGACTTCGAGCGGGACGTATGTGTCGGCGGACGGTGCGCCGTTTCACCTGGCCAGCGCAGGATTTCGCATGAAGGCGCTCGATTCCTGGAAAAGCGCGGCCTCCGGCGCAACCTACCCGATCGGATGGCAGGTCGAGATTGCGTCGTTAGCGCTACGATTCGACGTGCGTGCGGTGATGAAGGATCAGGAATTAGCCCTACAGCCGCTGGCCTACTGGGAAGGCGCAGTGGAAATAAGCGGGACGCGCGAAGGCCGTCCGATCAAAGGGCGCGGCTACCTGGAATTAACCGGATATGCCGGGCCGCTGCGGGAATTGCAGCGGTAAAATTACGCCTGGGTGTGGCGAGCGTATTGCACTTCCGCGCCCTTCGGCAGGAGGCGCTTGCGCCCGCGCTGACGACGGCGCGCGAGACATGCCCGACCACCCTTGGTGCTCATGCGCGCGCGAAAACCGTGCTGATTTTTCCGGGTGCGTTTGGAGCGTTGTAAGGTGCGTTTCATAGGGCGAAGATCGCCATCAGGACCGGCGAAGAGCGGCTACATTAAGGACGAGCCTTGCTTTGTCAAACCCAGCCGGCCAGGGATGCGCATTGCCAGCGTCCCCCCTTTCTGAAATAACCCAAACGAGATGAGCGATGTCGTAATTGAGCCGGCCACTTTCGAGGACCTGGATGAGCTGTCCAGCCTGCTGGGCGAGCTTTTTAGCGAGGAGAGCGATTTCCGGCCGGATAAGGCGAAGCAGTTGCGCGGGCTGCGTCTGATTTTCGAACAACCGAATCGCGGCCGCGTCTTCGTTCTGCGGCAGGACCGGACAATCGTTGGTATGATCAACCTGCTCTTCACCATTAGCACGGCGGAAGGCGGTTTTGTGATGGTGTTGGAAGACTTGGTGATCCACAAAGCGTTTCAAGGAAAGGGCTATGGCGCAAAGTTGCTCGCGTATGCAATCGAGTTTGCGAAGCAGAAGAATTTCCTCCGCATCACTCTGCTAACAGATCGGCCCGAGCTGCGTTCGCAGACGTTCTTTAAGCGACACGGATTTTACGAATCCTCGATGATGCCGATGCGGTTGCTCATTCCGCCAAACGAAGGCAAGCGCGAGATCACACTCTAGAAAAATTAGCCGACACGCGATCCTAGTGGCGCGTACCCACGGGCTCGTCGAAAGTGCATCAAGATGCAGGGCGGCTCGATTCGGTTATTCAAGATCTTCGGGGTGGAAGTGTTTCTGCACTTCTCCTGGTTCCTCGTGGCCGCCTACCAATTCAGTGTGCGCCGCCACGAATACGTGTCGGCTATTTTCCCGATTTGCGAATACATCGCGCTCTTCGTGATCGTCCTCATGCACGAATTCGGGCATGCGCTGGCCTGCCGGCAAACGGGCGGGACCGCGGATCGCATCATGCTTTGGCCGCTCGGCGGGATTGCATTTGTGCGTCCACCGGAGCGGGCGGGCGCGCAGCTTTGGGCGATCGCCGCCGGTCCGCTCGTGAACGTTTGTTTGATTCCAGTGTTGCTGGTCGCTTCGCTCGTCGCCGGAGCATTCAGCGGCTCATATGGAGCGTCCGATCCGCGTAAACTTCTGAGCGAAATCCAATCGATCAATCTCGCTTTGTTGCTTTTTAATTTGTTGCCGTTCTATCCGTTGGATGGAGGTCAGATTCTGCGTTCCCTGCTCTGGTTTCCGCTGGGGCGAATCCGGAGCCTGCAAGTGGCCAGCGCAATTGGGTTCGTGGGGGGAATCATTGGGGGTGCCGCCGGTGTTTACTACTTCGGATCGCTCTGGATCGGGGTGATGGCTTTCTTCCTCGTCTCGCAAGCTGCGGTCGGCTGGCGACACGCGCGCGAACTCACACTCGCGGAGGAGCAGGCGCGGCTGGCGCCCGTGGAACTGGAACGACCGCCGGTGATTTAACCG
>JBDUAE010000042.1:0-10374 GCA_040004805.1 Chthoniobacterales bacterium
AGGATTTGCCGCCGGGCGAATACGACTTTGTCGCGACGATGGGCTGTGGCGATTCTTGCCCGCACATCCCGGCCCGGCACCGGGAAGATTGGCAAATTCCCGATCCGAAGCATCTGGATCCGGTGGAGTTCAAGAAGGTGCGGGACTTGATCGAGGCGAAAGTAAAAGCGGCGCTGGCGGTGATCTGAGCCCGGCTGGTTTGCATGCAAGCCGCGGCCCCGGGAGCGTTCCGAAAAACAACCGACACTTTTACCGCGGGCGCGCGGACTTTGCCGCAGCGGTATTTTGTTTCGCCGGAGGTTTTCGCGGAGGAACGGGAGGCGATTTTCGCGCGGCAGTGGGTTGGCGTGGGTCAGGTGGCGGAGCTGGCGGCGGCGGGGAGTTTCCTGGTGGCGGAGGTGGCGGGGGAGAGCTTGCTGGTGACGCGGGATGAGGGGGGCGCGATCCGGGGTTTCTATAATGTGTGCCGGCATCGCGGGACGCGGCTGTGTGAGGAGCGGGCGGGGCAGGCGAAGGTGATCCAGTGCCCGTATCACGCCTGGACTTATGGGCTGGATGGGTCGCTGCTGGCGGCGCCGCATATGAGTGAGGTGCCGGGGTTCGCGAAGGCGGATTATTCTTTGCGGTCGGTGAGGGCGGAGGTGTGGGAGGGTTTTGTTTTTGTGGCGCTGGCGGAAGCGGCGCGGCCGTTGGCGGAGGTGTTCGCGCCGCTGTCGGGTAAATTTGCCGACTGGAATCTGCCGACGCTGCGGCCGGCGAGGCGGATCGAGTACGAGGTGGCGGCGAACTGGAAGCTGATCTTCGAGAATTACTCGGAGTGTTACCATTGCCCGGGAGTGCATCCGATGTTGGCGAAGGTGTCGCCCTACGATTCGGCGGAGAACGATCTGGTGGAGGGGCCGTTTCTGGGCGGCTTTATGAAGATCGCGCAGGGGGCGAGCCTAACGATGAGCGGACAGGCGTGTGCACGGCCGGTGGGCGAGGTGGCGGCGTCGGATACGGGGCGGGTGTTTTATTATTCCATCTTTCCGAATCTGCTGCTGAGCATGCATCCGGATTACGTGATGGTGCACCGGATCGAGCCGGTGGCTCCGGGGCGGACGCGGGTGGTGTGCGATTGGCTGTTCCATCCGGCGGCGGAGGAGGGGGCGGATTTCCGGCCGGAGGATGCGGTGGAGTTTTGGGATATCACGAACCGGCAGGATTGGCGGGTGTGTGAGCTGAGCCAGCAGGGAATCGCGTCGCGAGCGTATGAGCCGGGGCCGTATTCGCCGCGGGAGAGTATCCCGGCGGCGTGGGATCGGGAGTATCGGCGGCACGTGGGCTGACGGGGCGGTTGTCGGCTAATTTGGCCGAAAAGTGTCGGCTAATTTTGCGCTGCGCAAATTGGGCATGGGCAGGACGACATCGGCCCCTTATGATCCGCGCCTCCAAACAATGCAGCCCGATATTTTAAGCCCGGAATTAAAGACGCAATTCGAGGCGCTGCGCATTCTACTGCAACGTGCGCTTTGGCTGGTGGAGAAGTGCGCGGATGTGGAGGGGACGCAAATCTTGCGGGCGCGGCTGGCGAATGTGCAGTCGGCGGCGTTACTCGTGATCGTGGGCGAGGTGAAGGCGGGGAAGAGCAGTTTTTTGAATGCGCTGGTGGGGGAGGAAGTTTGTCGCGCGGCGCCGGAACCGTGCACGGTGCAGATCCAGGAGCTGGTCTACGGGCCGGAGCGGAGTGTGGTGGCGCTGGGCAATCAATGGGAGCGTCGCTATTTGCCGAAGGAGGTGCTGCGCGAGCTCTCGCTGGTGGATACGCCGGGGACGAATTCGATTTTGCACGATCACCAGACGATCACGGAAAATTATATTCCGCAGAGCGATCTGGTGGTGTTCGTGGTTTCAGCGACGAATCCGCATACGGCGACGGCGTGGGAGCTGTTAACGCTGATTCGGAAGGAGTGGCATCGGAAAATGGTGTTCGTGCTGCAGCAGGCGGATCGCGCGAGCGCGCGGGAACTAACGACCAATCGCGCGCACGTGGAGCAATATGCGCGGGAGCGTGGGGTGAAGAATCCGACGGTGTTTACGCTGTCGGCTAAATTGGAGATGGAGGGGGAGCCGAATAGCGGGTTCGCGGAGTTCCGGGAATTTTTGCGCTACGGGATTGAGTGCGGGGAGGTTTGGCGAACGAAGGTGGAGGGCTCTTACCAAACCATCCGAACGGTGATGGCTAAGTTGCTGACGCATCTGCGCGAGGAGAAGAGCGCGATCGCGGAGGAGCGCGCATTTTACAAAGGTTTGGTCGCGAACGTGGAGGCGCGGCAGAAGAAGGCGGATTCGCTGAAGTCGTCGATCGTGGGTCAGCTCGCTGCGACCTATGATCAAGTGGCGCGGGAGTCGGAGGATCAGTTCGCGGATAATCTGCGCTTCGGAGAGATTTTTCGGCGCGCGATCCCGTTCGCGGGCAACAAGGAGAATGATAATTGGGTGGGTGAGCTGAAGGCGCGTTTCCATAATTCCCGGGTGGAGCTGGCGCGGGAGGCCCCGCGGATTGCACAGAGTTTGCTGGCCGAAATGCAGGCGCTGACGGAGGAGATGCGGCTCCATATTAACCGACGCGAGGAGCGGATCCGGGAGAGCGTGATCCTGCCGGAAACGGCGGGCCGGCTCGAGATGCTGGAGCAGTTAAAAGCAAAGCTGGCGAGTCTGCGCGTGGTCGAGATCAACCAGATCGTGCACGATACCGTGGGCGAGGCGGCGGATATCCGGAAGCTGACGATCGCGGGCTCGGGGCTGGTGGTAATCGGCGCGCTGGTGCTGATGTTATCGCTGCATTCGTGGGTCGCGCTCTTGGGTGGTGCGTTTCTGGGCCTCGGCGTTCTTTTGCTCGTGAGCGGATTGTTTTGGCGGCGGACGGGATTGCTGCGGGATTTTCGACAAAAGCTGGGCGCGTCCCGGAAAGAATTCCGGCAGCGGATCGAGTCGCATATTGCGCAGATTTTCGATGGCTTGTTCTACGAAGTGCATCAGGCGCTCACGGAAAGCATCTTCCGGCTGGACGTGCAGGAGTCGTTTGTCGAACCACTGCTCGAAGAAACCTTCCAGGTGGGAGAGGGCGCGGCAGATATGATTCTGCGGGTGCAACGCAGTCCGGCCCCGCGACCGGTCTCGGGTTAGCCGGCAGATTTCGTCGCGAAGCGAAAAAAGCTCAGCCGGACACACGCGGCGGGAAGGCGATTTTCGAAATGTGATTGAGCAAGGAACACATTATGAAACTACAAAAATCCGACGACGAAAAAGGGGCGATGGGATACATCTTTCTGTGGCTTCTGGGTATCCCGATTCCCATCTTGTTTCTCTTCTTTCTTCTGCGCGGTTGCACCTAAGAGACAGTGCGGAGGAGGCGTCCGCCTGGCAGAAGCGCGCAGTGTAGGAGCTCGCGCTTTAGCCGGGCGGTCGTTTTGTGGGCGGCCTGCGCTAGGGTTGGGGGATGACTCCGCATCGTTACGACCTCGCCAGCGATAATACCGCGCCGATTTGTCCGGAGGCGTGGCAGGCATTAGCGGAGGCGAACGTCGACGCTGCGGCCAGTTACGGAGAGGATAAATGGACCGCCCGTGTCTCCGGGCTGGCCCGAGAGATCTTCGAAACGGACTGCGAAGTTTTCTTCGTCTTTAACGGTACCGCCGCCAATGGGTTGGCCCTGGCGCAGCTCGGCCGCTCCTTTCACAGCGTGGTTTGCCACGAGCATTCTCATATCTCCACTGATGAATGCGGGGCGCCCGAATTTCTCTCCGGCGGTTCTAAGTTACTTCCCACCGCCGGAGCCGAGGGCAAACTGGATCTCGCCGCCATCGCAGACACATTGGCCAAGCAACGCGAATTGCACTCTCCAAAACCGCGGGTGCTAAGCGTGACTCAGGCGACGGAGTTGGGCACGGTTTACACGCGGGAGGAATTGGCGGCGATCGCCGATTTTGCGCGCGCGCATGCGCTCCGGCTCCATATGGATGGCGCACGCTTTGCCAACGCGGTCGCGACGCTGGGGTGCTCGCCGAAAAGTATTACGTGGGAACTGGGCGTGGACGTGCTCTGCCTGGGCGGAACGAAGAATGGCACCGGCGGCGGTGAGTTGGTGATATTTTTCGACCGAGACTTGGCGCAAGAATTCGATTATCGCGCGAAGCAGGCGGGCCAGCTGGCGTCGAAAATGAGAATGTTGGCGGCGCCTTGGGCTGGCTTGCTCGAGAATGGGGTTTGGCTGCGAAATGCGCAACGCGCTAATGCAGCCGCCGGCAGACTGGAACAAGCGCTCGCGGGTATTTCGGGGCTGAAGCTGGCTTTTCCGCGACAAGCGAACGCGCTGTTTCTCCACATGCCAGAGAGTCTGGTAAAGAGCTTGTCGGAGCGCGGATGGCATTTCTACAAATTCATCGAGCCGGATATCTATCGGCTGATGTGTTCCTTTGCGGCAAGGGACGAAGTAATCGATGCGTTCGCGGCCGATGCAAAAGACTGTTTATAAAGGGAGCGATGCCCATTAGTGGCTGGCTCTCGGCGTTTTTTCTCGCTGATTTTTGAAAACTGCGATTAATTGCCCCAATGCGAGCACCCGTGCGTTTACTTCTGTTCAGTGGACTCTTTCTTGTCGGTTGTAGCGCCGCGCACGATGTGGCGGTAACTTCATTTCGCGTTATCGACGCCCCGGCGAAGTTCGTGCGGAATCGGCTCGATCCTCCTGAGACGACCACGACGACGACCGTCCAGACGACAACATCCGACGTTTCCGTGCCGGGCCATCCGGTCGCGCCGCCCGTTGCTTCTACCGATCGCAGGATTCGCTCGGACCGGCATATTGCTTCCTCCACTCCTCCTCCGCGACACGCAGCGACTTCGTCACCTGTCGTGTCGCGCTCGAAAACGGTGACTTCTGCCACGCCGCATCCGAAGGCGTCCACGACGTCGTCATTCCCCACAGCTAAGCCGGTGCCGGGCAAACCCGGCTACGTCTATAGCGTGGATCCGAAGGGTGGGATCGTCGACGTGACGGGTTATAAGTCCGGCGATAAGGCGAAGGATCCGTATACCCAAAAGATATTTATCGTTCCGTAGCCGCGCTGCGGGAATTCGAACGATTTTCGGGCTTGTATTCTTATTTGAGACGACGGGTGAGGTTCCAAAACAGAATCAGAACTCGCATTCTTGCGCCTCATTGATCCGCCGCAAACGATTCGGAACGATCGGCGTCACGAGTGGCCTTGTTTTTCGTTAAATGCCGCGAGGAAAGAGCTGGCCTAAGCAAGATTTCCTTCGCTATGAAGGTTGGGCGCGAGGCGACCACGCTGTCGGGATTTTACTCTCGCGGCCACAAAAGTTAAAAAAAGCTGCTTGGGAGCCAAAAGGAGCACGATTCTTGCTTTTATGGTATTTATGATTCGCAGTCTAATTTCCCTATCTCGTTCGCTCGGTCTTCTGGCTGCGGTCGGTTGGTTGGCCACGACAGCGAACGCCTATGTCCTGAACGGAAAAGTCTGGCCCAATGGATCCACCGTCGTCTTTCAAATGAGCCTCGGCCAGGCACCGCGCACTCTCATCGACGGTAATACTTCATGGAACGCAGCCGCGGCGCCCGCTCTCGATATTTGGAATCAGAACGTGGCTCAAATCCAAGTGAGCAAGGTCATGGACTCGACCGCGCCCGTCGCATCCGGCGATCACGTTAATTCCGTGGCTTTTGCCAGTTCGGTTTTCGGCCAATCCTTCGGCACCGGCACCTTGGCGGTGACGTATTACATCTCGCAGGGAAATAATCTGACCGAGGCGGATGTGCTCTTCAATGTAGCGCAAACTTTCGACTCCTATCGCGGTCCGCTGCGTTTCGGCGGCGCGGGCGGATATGCTACAGGAGACGTTCGACGCGTGCTCCTGCACGAATTGGGCCACGCTTTAGGATTGAACCACTCCTCCGGCGACAATGTGATGGCTCCGGTCACTAGCGATCGTGAAGTCCTTTCCGGCGACGATCTCGCGGCGATTCATTCGCTCTACGGGACTCCGGCGTCCACGCCGCCCCCAACTCCCACGCCGACGCCGGGCAGCGGGGTGAAGAACGATTTTAACGGCGATCGCAAGCCGGATCTGGTTTGGCAGAACAATGTCACGGGTGAGCGCGGGATTTGGCTCATGAATGGTAGCTCTATGACGGCGGCGGTCTTCCTGCCATCGGTGCCGATTGATTGGCGAATCGTCTCGACCGCCGACTTCAACGGCGACGGGCAAATGGATTTACTCTGGCAAAATAAAGTGACCGGAGAGTGCGGAATCTGGTACATGAATGGCACCTCGCTGGTGAGCATCCAATTCTTGCCCACTGTGCCTGTCGCGTGGCAAATCGCCGCCACTGGAGATTTTAACGGCGATGGTCATCCCGACATCGTCTGGCAGAACACGGTCACGGGGCAGCGCGTGATCTGGCTCATGAACGGCGGCACTCTAATCGTCGATCGGTCTTTGCCCACAGTCCCGGTCGAATGGTCGATTGTAGGGGCGAGTGACTTTAACGGCGACGGTCAAGTCGACCTCGTCTGGGAGGATAATGTCACCGGACAACGCGGGATTTGGCTCATGAACGGTACCACCGCGATCGAACTGCGTTTTCTACCGACGGTTGCGCTGGAATGGAAAATTGCCGGCACCGGAGACTACAACGGCGACGGGCAAACCGATCTCATCTGGCAAAACACCATCACCGGTCAGCGCGCCTTCTGGTTCATGAATGGCAGCACCATGATCGGCAGCGCCTTTCTGCCCACCATTCCGACCGCATGGGAAATTCGCACTCACTAACGCACTACTTAGACGCGTCGTTTCCAACCAATACCAAATTATGAAAAAAGTATATTCGCTCTTCCTGGCTCTGTCCGCTTTTGCCTGGAACCCAGCCTCCGCCACCACCGTAATTCCGCCCACGTTCGATCAGTTGGTCGATCGCGCAGAGATCATCTTCCAAGGCACCGTCCAGGATGTGCGCTCGCAGTGGATTGGCGAGGGCGCGCAACGTCACATCTCGACCTATGTGACCTTCGCAGTCCAGAACACCTTAAAGGGAGAACCTGGGGCGACTTTTGTTCTCCAAATGCTGGGCGGGACCGTCGGCGATACCACGATGGAGGTGACGGATTCACCCAAGTTTGCCCGAGGTGATCGAGAAATTCTCTTTGTAGAAAACAATGGCCGTCAGTTCGTGCCCTTGGTCGGGATCATGCACGGGCGGTTTCACATCCAGCGCGATGTCCGCAGTGGGAAAGAATCCCTTACGAACGATCACGGCGAAATCGTAACCAGTGTGGCGAAACTCGGACACGACGAGGCGGCTCCCGCTATGGCGGACGCGTCCTCGGAAGCGCCTTTAAGTCTGCCAGATTTCGAGGCCGCAGTGCGGGGAAAATTAGTCTCCGCTACGAAATAGTTGGCGAACCGCGCGACGCGCGGTCCAAGAAAGCTTAGCGATAGGGACGGCTTGAGCCGTCCCTTTTTGCGCTCTTGATCGTTCGTTTGCTCTTCCTTTTGAGCGGGAGGGCAGGCAACGTTGTCATAAGGATAACGGAGAAAATCCTTCCATTTTCGGCGTCGTAAATACTATATTCGACATAACCGCCATACATAACGCTTGTTTTTGACGCCGTTTCGCTGCTTTTATGCTCAAATTTCCTTTTCGGATTCTGTTCGCGTTCTCGCTCCTGTGCCTTGCTGCCTGCGGCCAGGACCGCGTGGTTTTGCTCGAACCAAAAGACTCTGATCTCGTCGTTCTCAACGGATGCGTGATCTCCGCCTGCAATTACCTTGCCATTACAAAAGCGCGGCACACTTTGGAGCCCGATTACTGGGCGAAAGTCCTGCTGGTGCGCTTTGATAATCACGCCGCAGGTCATGCTTATTGTGTGTGGGAGACGGACGGAACCATTTACGGATACGACCGGAATTCCGGCGGATTTCCGATTCCGGTTTACACCCGCGATCCGCGGGCAATTGCGATCGTGCTGGCAGGGCAGCTTTCGCAGTATCTTCATGAAAATCTTTCGGTGCAAAGCGCGGATTTCGTAGAGCCTAATCAAGCGAAACTTTACGCCTTCGGCGCCATTCCGTCCGAACGGCCAACTGCCCCGGCCCTCCTGAGCACGGCACCTTTCTCGTCGACTTCGGCTTTGACCCTCCGCCCGCCGGCCGCAGCAAACGAGCGCTAAGTAGCCCTGACATTGGGAGACTGGCTCTGTTAGACTGGCCGATGAGCTTCGTCGTCGATCCGGTTTATCTCAGCACGGTCCTGCTACTTCTCGTGGCTCTCGCGGAATGGCTCGCCCGGAAGCGCGGCTTCCGTCTTCTCGGGTCGGCTCTCATCGTGATTCTCGCCGCGGCGGTGCTGGCAAATCTGCGCCTTATTCCTTCTTCGACCGACGCTCCTCCGCTTTACGATGGGATCTTCACTTACCTCGCGCCGCTGGCGATTTTCTTTCTCCTGCTTGATGTCAGGCTGAGAGATTTGCGCCGAGCCGGGCTGCCGATGTTAATCCTATTCGGCGTCGGTGCCGCAACCACCGTGCTCGGCGTGATCGTCGGCTACCACCTCATCGCGCCGGAGAATCGTGGAGTCGAGCGCGCTTTCGCTGTCGGCGGCATGTTTGCCGGCACCTACACTGGCGGAAGCGTTAATTTGAATGCCGTGGCGCTGCAATACGGCGTCGCCAAAAACGGCACCCTCTTCGCCGCGATCAACGCCGCCGATAACATTATTACCACTCTATGGATCGTTGCCACTCTCCTCTTGCCGCGACTGCTCGAACGATGGTTTCCGCGCCGCGCGCTTCCGCCGGTTCCGGTCCCCGTTCCGTTGGAGAGCGCTGTGAACCCCGAAGCCAGCGAGCGCATTGGCGTCATCGATCTCGCCCTTCTGCTCGCGCTTGGCACAGGCAGCCTGTTTCTGGCACAACTCGTTAGCCGGCTTCTCCCGGTCGTGCCGTTCATTCTCGTGCTGACGACGTTCGCTCTTGCGCTCGCGCAACTTCCCGTGGTGCAACGGCTGCAGGGTGCGCGGACCCTCGGGTATTTCTCGGTCCTGCTGTTCCTCGCCGTTATCGGGGCCTATTGCGATGTGCCCGCGCTCCTCGCCCACGGCTCTGTCGCCGTTACCTTGCTGGTTTGGGGCACAGTGATCGTTCTCATCCACGGCGCGATTCTTTTCGTTGGCGCGGGGTTACTCAAACAGGATTGGGCCATGGTCGCAGTCGCCTCGAACGCGAACATCGGTGGCGCCACCAGCGCCGGCGTCCTCGCGACCGCGCTCGGCCGCGACGATCTGCGACTGCCCGGCATTCTCGTCGGCTCCGTCGGCAACGCCATTGGCACTTACGCCGGCATCCTCGTTGCGGAACTGCTGCGCTAAGCCCGCGAAAATCGCAGACCGGCCGCGCATTTTACTTTGGTCGCACCATCTCGAAGCGATCACGCGTCCGGCAATACCAGTTCGGGCTCGCCATTCGACCGATCACGTGCAGAAGCTCGCTGCGAATGCGCAGTTTATCCGGATCGATCAATTCGTCCCGCACTTGCACTCGCTTCACCAGTCCCACAATGAGCCGATTTCCGCCGATCTGGAGTGTGCCCCATTCCACGCACTCCAGACTCGCCGGCGATTCCGCAATCCGCGGCGGCTTGATCGAGCTCGACGGCAAAGTCGTTAGGCCCGCCGCCTCTAATTCATTCTCGCCGTAAGGCAGCGAAGCGGCCGTTTCGTTCATCGCTGCCGCGGTGGCCTCATCCACCAGGTTGACCACGAACTCGTGCGTCTCCCGGATATTCCGCGCGGTATCCTTCGGCCCGCCCTCCTCGCGATCACCCGGGCAAAACCCGATCATCGGCGGATTGCCGCCGAGCGCGTTGAAAAAACTAAACGGTGCCGCGTTCAGCTTCCCGTCGCGGCTGAGCGAAGTTACCCAGGCGATTGGTCGCGGGGTAATCAGCGAAGCCAGCATCGCATAGCCGCGGCTGGCATGTTTCCCTTCGAGATCGAGTTCCATCCCGGAGTTTACACGCCAACTGCATCGCCGCCGACAGATCACGGCGCGCTGTTGCCAGCAGACAGGCCGTTCGGCAGGAAGTGAAACATGCAAGGACGCGGACGGCATTTTCTTGACGGCAGCGGCGGCCGTCTCGCAACCTTCGCAATGCTCGCATGCATTCTATTTTTGCTCGCAAGTTGAGGCTTGCGATCCTTCGCCGTGCGCCCACGCCTTCTTTCCGCGATCGTCATCGGGGGGCTGATTGCTGGGGCATGCGATATTTCCTACGCCGTAGGATTTTGGGCGCTCCGGGGCGTGGCCCCGCAGC
>JBDUAE010000300.1:0-3080 GCA_040004805.1 Chthoniobacterales bacterium
CAAAAGCTGGAGCGGCTCGGTGTCAGCACTTGCGCCGATCTGCAACGCTTCTCGCGCGCCGAACTCAGCGAGCAGTTCGGGAAGTTCGGCCTCGAGCTCTACGAACAGTGCCGCGGGATCGATCACCGCCCGGTCGAACCGGATCGCGAACGCAAATCGCTCAGCAACGAAGAGACTTTTTCAAGCGACCTTCACACGCTCGAAGAATGCGAAGAGCGGTTGGTCGAGTTGTTCGAGGAACTTGCCGCCGAGTTGGCGCAAAAGGCGGCCGAGCGCGTCGTCTCCAAAATTTTCGTGAAACTGAAGTTCGCAGACTTCACTCGCACTACCGTCGAGCGCGCCGGCCTCCCGCCGCTGCTGGAAGAATACCGGACGCTGCTCCGCGAAGCCTTTGCCCGCACTGGGAAAAGTGTGCGGCTAATGGGCGTCGGCGTCCGTTTTGTCTCGCAGGAAATTGCGGAGACTCAGTTGCCCTTGCTATGAGGTAGCACGCCTCGCCGCCGCGATTTGCCGAACGCGCGCCCGCGCTTCGTCATCCCGAGCCGCGCAGACGGCCGAGGGATCTCACAATTGGTCTAATGGGTTCACGCCACGATTGGCGACCGCCGCGCTGGCGATCAACGCGAACCAATCGCGGGAAGCGGAAGACCGACGGCGGGGTCCCTCGGCCGTCTGCGCGGCTCGGGATGACAGCTTGGACGCGGCACCGCCTACACGGTTCGCAAAAGCATGTAAAGTACGCGCTCCATGAGTCTTTTTTCTCCCCTGCAACTCCGCGACGTCACGCTGCGTAACCGTGCCGGCGTTTCGCCCATGTGCCAATATTCGAGTGACGATGGCTTCGCCAACGACTGGCATCTGGTCCATCTCGGCACCCGCGCGGTAGGCGGAGCCGGCTTGGTCATGACGGAAGCGTCGGCTGTTTTAGCCGACGGCCGGATCAGTCCGCAGGATCTCGGGATTTGGAAAGACGAACACGTGGAAATGCTCGCGCGGATTTTCCATTTCATTTCCGAACAGGGCGCCGTCCCCGGGATGCAACTCGCGCACGCGGGCCGCAAAGCCAGCACCGCCGCGCCATGGAACGGCGGCGAAGCGGTCGCGGTCGAGGACGGCGGTTGGCGGCCCATTTTCGCCCCGAGCGCGATTCCATTTTCCGAAGATGGGATTGTGCCCGACGAACTCGACCAGGCCGGAATCGATAAGATCACGCAGGCCTTCGCCGACGCGGCGGTCCGCGCGTTGAAAGCAGGCGCGCAAGTCGTCGAGATTCACGCCGCGCACGGTTACTTGCTGCACGAATTTTTCTCCCCGCTCAGTAACCGGCGCACCGATAAGTACGGTGGCTCCTTCGAAAACCGGACCCGCATTGCGCGCGAAGTCGTCACCGCGGTTCGTCGCGTTTGGCCGGAACACTATCCCCTTTTCGTTCGCATTTCGGCGTCGGATTGGACTGCCGGCGGCTGGGACATCGATCAATCGGTCGCTCTCGCGGTCGCGCTCAAACCTCTCGGGGTCGACCTGATCGATTGCTCGTCCGGCGGCGCCGTGCCCGGGGTGAAAATCCCGACTGGTCCCGGCTACCAAGTGCCGTTTGCGGAGCGCATTCGTCGGGAAGCGCAGATCGCGACCGCCGCCGTCGGGCTGATCACCTCGCCCGATCAAGCCTCGGACATTCTCGAAAACGGACAGGCCGATTTGATTTTGATGGCGCGGGAATTTCTGCGCGACCCCTACTGGGCCCTCGGTGCCGCCGCGGAGATGGGCGCTGATTTTCCCGCACCCGTGCAATACGGCCGCGCCTTCACCTCCGCGTAGTCGCTCATGTCCTGGAAGGTCATTCTCTTTTACAAATACGTCGCCGTTGCCGATCCGGCGGGTTTCACCGCGGCGCAACGCGCGCTTTGCCTCTCGTTAGGCTTGAAAGGCCGCGTGCTGATCGCGTCCGAAGGAATCAACGGTACGCTCGCCGGATCGCCGGCCGCGATCGACCAATACACAGCCGCGCTCCAAGCCGACGCGCGTTTTGCCGACGTCGACTTTAAGTTTAGCACGGGCGACGAGAATACTTTTCCCAAGTTGGTGGTGAAGACGCGGCGCGAAATCGTCACGTTAGGCCTGCCCGATCTCGCACCGAGTCACGAGAACCAGCTCCCGCCGGCGGAGTGGAAACGCCTACTCGAGGAGGACCCGGATGCCGTCGTTCTCGATGTTCGCAATCGCTTCGAGTCCGACGCGGGCCACTTCGCCGGCGCCGTCGTCTGCGCGATCGAAAATTTCCGGGACCTGCCCGACTACGTCAGCGAACTCGAATCGCTAAAGGAGAAGAAGATCCTGATGTATTGCACCGGCGGCATCCGCTGCGAAAAAGCGTCGGCGTTATTGAAGAGCCACGGTTTCAAGGATGTGTTCCAATTACGCGGCGGCATCGTCACTTATCAGGAGCAATTCGGAAACGAACACTGGCAGGGCGAGTGTTTTGTCTTCGATCAACGCATGACCGTGCGCGTGGATGAGGGCTTGGTCCAGATCGGGCGTTGCGCACACACCGCGCGGCCGAGCAGCCGCTTCGTGAACTGCCTGCACGACCCCTGTCACAAGCTTTTCATTCTTTCGGAAGAAGCCGAGCGCGAGAATCCCGACCAACTTCTTTGTCCCGAATGTTTGGCGGCCGGGATAGTGTTCGCGACCGCGGAACGCACGGCGCACTCGTAGCGCTCGCCGGCCGGTAACAGTTACCCGGTCCGCTCGCCCACGTAAATCATGTGGGCGGCGCGTTTGGCCCGCTCATGTGCTTTCGCCGGATGTTCCTCCGTGAGGAAACCGGAGCGCGCGAGCGAATCCAGAAATTCCGGCTCTCGCTCTGCCGACCAGAAAGCCACGCGGCCCATCGGCTGCAGCGCGTGGCGGATCGACTCCAACCCGCGCCGACTGTAGAGCCGCGAGTTCTTGCTTTGCACAAACGAGGTCGGGCCATTGTCCACATCGAGCAGGATGGCGTCGTAGGGCTTCTGCCCGCTCCGTCGGATCATCGCAAAAACATCCGACACGAAAACCTCCGCCCGCGGATCGTTCACCCA
>JBDUAE010000043.1:0-10329 GCA_040004805.1 Chthoniobacterales bacterium
CATGTTAAAGAATAACCGCTCAGCACCGAGGACCGCCGTCATACCGGTTTTGTACTACCCGGACGTGCGGGCGGCGGCTCAGTGGCTAACGATGGTTTTGCCGTTTACCGAACGTCTTCGTATCGGGGACCATCGATGTCAGCTTCTTTACGGTGACGGTGCCATCGTCCTCGCCGTATCCGGCGGTCACGCGGACGCCGCGCCTTCAACCTTGGAGAGCCCTGGAGGACATTCTGTGATGCTCCGGGTGACCGGCATCGACCAGCTCTTTGAACGCGCGAAGGAAGCAGGTGCGGGTGTTCTCGCGGAACCGGTGGATCACATGTATGGCGAGCGTCAATGCTCGTTCGTGGACCCATGGGGGCGGCCGTGGATGCTTTCGGAGACGATTTTCGATTCTGACCCAGCCGACTGGGGCGGGGAACTCTTAGTCAAATGAGCGTGCGGTAGAAACCTAAAAGCCAAATCATAGTGTTTGAGTTGTGACGACAGAGCTTCGATTCCTGGCGGCGAGCGTGGTGCTCGGGTTGGTGCATTTGATTGCGGACTCGCATCTGATCAGCTTCCAGTACGGCTATCGTTGGTCGGCAAGTGCTCGGGATCAGCCGGTGCCGCCGCTGCGCGGTTTGGCCAGCCGGGTGGACCAGGCTTACGCGAATTTCATGGAGACGTTTCCTTTCTTTGCGGCTCTGGTTCTGATCGCTCACGTCACGGGGCGCGACGGTGCGCTCACCTTGTGGGGAGCGCATCTCTATCTTTGGGGGCGAGTGGGCTATTTGCTAGCCGCTGCGCTTGGTTACGGCTTGGTCCGTTCGGCGGTGTGCTTCAATGCCGCGCTGGCTGGGATGGTGCTCTTCCTGGTAGCTTTGCTATGGTAAACGGAAGGTGCCCAGACTCCTCGACAGAGCGAGGCGACTACATGCGTATTACCAGAAATTTTTGCTAAGATTAGGTATGCGCACAGAAATCGGAGAGGTGGAGGCGATCTTTCGTTATCCGGTGAAATCGATGGCGGGCGAGCGACTGGAGGCGGCGAGGCTGGGCTGGCACGGCCTGGAGGGGGACAGGCGACTGGCTTTCCGGCGGGTGGGCGATCGAAGCGGGTTTCCGTGGCTGACGGCGAGCAAGCTTCCGGAGTTGCTCCTTTACACTCCGAGCGGCGGTGAGGACGGGGGTATGGCGAGTCTTCCCACTCAGGTGCGGACGCCGGATGGTGCGACGATGTCCGTCTTCGGGGACGAACTGGCGGCGGAGGTGGGGCGTCGATACGGAGCTCCGGTCGAGATGATGCAGGCGAAAAATGGCATCTTCGATGATGCGAGCGTTTCAGTGATCGCGGCTGAGACGGTGCGCGAAATCGGACGGCTGGCGGGGTTCGGCGTGGATGTGCGGCGGTTTCGCCCGAATGTGGTGGTTAGTTTGCGGCGAGCACTGCCCTTCCAGGAGGATGAGTGGGTCGGTGGCGTGCTTTCCTTTGGCGAGGGTGACGATACGCCGGCCGTCGCGGTGACGATGCGCGATTTGCGCTGCGTGATGGTGAACTCTGACCCCGACTCCGCGAGCGGGGCGCCGGAGGTGCTGAAGGCGGTGGCTCGAGCGAACGAGGCCAATGCGGGAGTCTATGGCGCCGTGACTCGTGTGGGTCTGATAAGGGTGGGCCAGCCCATCTTCTACCGTGCGGGCGACGGGTAGGAGAGAGTCGCGGCCACAACGAGCGGCTGTCGGTTATTTTAGGGCTTGCTCGAGGCTGGTGGGGTCGTCGAGCAGGATCCATTCGATTACCGACACGGGAAGGCTGCCGTTCTTGAGCAGTTCGTCGTGGAATTTCCCAAGCTGGAAGTCTTTCCCCATCTTATCGCGGTATTTGCCGAGCAGGCTCATGATCTGCCATTTGCCGGTCATGTACCAAATTTTCTGGGTGGGTGAGGAGGCGGCGCCGGCAGCTTCGCCTTCGGCGGCTTCGTGGTCGAGACCGCCGGCTTCCATGAAATACTGCACTGCTTGCTCGAAGGTCCAGCGACCGGTGTGTAGGTTAACATCGACGCCGATGCGGGCGGAGCGATAACGGGCGAGGCGGAGAACCTGGGCGCGCCCGGCGGAGTCCTCGGGATAGAGGCCGGTGCGAACGAGCATCTCTTCGCCGTAAAGGGCCCAACCTTCAACGAAGACGCCGTTGTCATTCTGGCGGCGGATTTCATCGGTGACGTGGTTAGCGATAGAGAGCTGAAGGAAGTGACCAGGGATGCCTTCGTGGCCGAGGATGGGACGCGGATCTTCGATGGCGGCGCGGATATAAAAGTTCTTCGATTCGGGGTTATAAGTGGGGATGAAGTAGAAGCCGGTGGCGTCTTTATCGTAAAGGCCGGGCGGATTCATGAAGCCGCCCGGACTGGTGGGTTTGAAGGCTTCGGGGAGTTGGCGAATTTGGAAGGACCCCAGGTAATCGGGGAGGGTGACGAGTTGGTGCGCTTTCAGGAAATCGATCATTTCCTGTTCGCGGCTTTCGTAGGCTTTCAGGAAGGCGGCCTGATCAACCGGGATGTTTTTGCTGCGGGCGGGATCGGGGTCGGCTAACGAGGGATCGGGAAGCATGGCTTCAAGCCCGCGATAACGGGCGAGCTCGACGCGACCGAGCATCTCGACCTGAGTGGCGTCGATCGGAAGGAGGAGAGCGTGTTTGAGGTAGTAGTTGTAATTGGCTTCGCCCATGGGGGCGAAATCGACCATCTTCGGAAGACGTTTTTCGAGATCGTCGGCATATCCATGGAGGGCGGCGATGGCGTCGTCGCGGGCCTGGATGAGGGCGGTTTTCTGATCCGCCGGGAGATCGGCGGCGAGCGTCATGAGACTATCGTTGAAGAGAGAATCAACGGAGCGGGCGGATTGAATGGCGAGGTGGGCGTAGAGTTTGACCGGGCTTTGCAGATTGCCGAGGCCTTGCTGAAGCAGTGCGGGCATTTGCCGAAGGCGCGCGGTGGCGGCGAGCGCGCGTTTCTGGGGCGTGTCGTACTCTTTCTTGAGGAGGGAGAAGATGGCGTTGGAGCATTCGCCGACGTAGACCTGCGGATCGGTGGTCTCGGATTTAACGACGCGGTCGCCGAACTCAGCGCCTTCGAGCTGGGAGCGGAAGAGGATCCAATCGATGCGGTCGTTCTTGGGCCAGTCATCGGTCTTCATGGCGCGGACTTTTTCGAGAAGCGCCTTCACGTGTTGCGCGCGCTCGGCGATTTTCGTGGCAGAGAAATCGGTGAGACGATCGTCCCAGGTGTGCAGGCCGGAATCGCTGCTGCGGACGGGATAATTTTCGTCGCGCCAGGCGTAGTAATCGGCAGCGAGCTTGCGGAGGGCGGAGACCTCGAGGGTCTGCTGGGCCAATTGCGCGGCAGCGGGTTTGGCGAGAAGGGCCTTGTTCGAAACGTCGGAACGCCGGTCCGGGGTGGGCTGGGCAAAACTAGGCGAGGCCATGAGAGCGGCGGTGGCGAGGAGGAGAATCGTCTTCACAAAACCGATGCTAAGTGAGCGGTGGCCGGACAAAAGCTCAAAAACCGACGCGCGGACACGCACTTAGTATTTAACATTAGACGGCGGGGGCGGGGTGGCTTTGTCCGGTTCCTTGTGGTGCGCGGTGAGCATGCCGGTGGCGGCTTCCATACCGCGGCGTGAGCCATCCGGGTCGGCTTGTTTAATCACGAGGACGACGTGGGCGACAAAGCTGAGGAAAACGCCTGTGGCCAGGCCCATCCAGATGGCGTGTTTGGCGGAGCGCGCCGGAAAGTTAAAGAAGCCCGGCGGTTTGTCCTTGTGCACGAGAAATGATGGCCCGCGAGCGAGCGTGCGCAAGAAGCGGCTTTAAGCGGTGGCAGGGGAGTGGTCGAGGTGGCGGAAGCCACGGTAGCTGAGCCAGAGATTGACGAGGAGATTAGGGATGGTGGAGAGGAGGTTAAAAATAAGGAGACTGACCACGCTGGAAAAATCGGTGTAGGGGATGAGCGCGATTTGCGTGGCGAGAGTGGTGGGAATGTAGAGCCAGGAGCCCTTGATCCAGGCACGGGCGGCATTCAAGGTCCAGAGCGTGGCGACGATGACGTTGGCGACGGTGCCGGCGACCATGAGGAACATCTCGCGGTGGAGGTGGGCGTATTTCGCGCCGAGGACGTAGAGGAATTGATCGGGGAAAAATGCGGCCACGCTGAGGATGACCACGCCGAAAGCAATCACGCCGGCCATGATGGCGGCGAATTGCCATCGGATTCGGCGCGAGGTTTGTGAGCGGGCGAAGGCGGGAACAAAGATGTTGGTGAGGAGTTGGCCGAGGATGGCGAAGATCATGGCGAGCCGGCCGAGAGCGCCGATCTCGGCGACGGCTGTGGTGCGGGTGCCGAAGAAGCTGATGAGGAAGATGGTGATCTGCCCTTGCACGCAAAAGAAGATGGCGTTGGCGGCCTGGCTTTTAATAAAGCCGACCATGGCGCTTCGATCCTCGGCATTTTCCGGCGCGTGCAGATCGATCACGTTGGCGACGTAGCGCCGCATCAGCGCGAGCTGGAGAAAAATCGCGGCCGCGCTGACGAGGAGGGCGACGCCGGAGTTGAGAAAAAGAAAAGCGCAGCCGATGAGAACGACGATGCGGACGAGCGCGCCGCTGAATTCAATGGCTTGGATGCGCGAGATGTCGGAACGGAGACGCGGGACGACGGCATAAACGCCGTAGGAAATTTGTGCGGCGAGAGCAGCCAGGGTGAGGGTGATTAAGATAGCGGAGTAGGCGAGTGGGGCGCCGTTGCGCTCCAGCATAAGAAAAAGAATGGGGGTGACGATGACCACGGCCACGCCGCATAATTTCCAACGGAGATGGCGCGCTGTGGTGATGAGCTGGCCGAAACGCGCGCGATCCTGCCAGACCCGGCCGCCGATGGAAATGAGGCCGATACTAATCCCGATATCGGCGAGGACGTTAATCGTACCCTGCATCGTGTTCGCGATCGTGAAATAGGCGTACTCGCGCTGGCTGAGATAGCGGACGAGCAGAATGCCGCTGGCGAACCCGAGCAATTGCACGATTACCTGCACGGAAGCGAAATTCCCGATGATACGGGCGCGGGCGAGGGCACGGCGCACCATCGGCCCGGTCTCTTCGTTCAGGAGCGGCGTGGAAGTGGGGCCGAGGAAACGCATCAGTCAGGCGATGACCGATGGCTTCCTTCGGGGCTGGCGCGCGGGAAGGATTATCATCGCGCGGAACATCACCGCGAGATGGAGTTTGGCGAAGCAAAAGTGCTCGCCGATTTGCCGACGACGCCGCGGCGCCTAACAGGTGGTCAGGCGCCGGGCGAGCGGTAAACTAACGATTTCGCGTAGAGGCTGGCGCTTCCGCTTCCTGGCGTTCGCTACCTCCGAACAAAATCGAAAAGACGGCAAAGACTTGCGCGCGGGGTGCGTCTCTCGTCACGCCGAAAAGCGGGGAAACATCCAGCCGCGTATTTTTCGACGGCTTCCAAGCGATGGTCGGCCCGATGATGAAACGATCGGATTCATTTGCCTTGGGGTCCTCACGAATACCTGAATCGCTAAAGACCGATAGCTGCATCTCCACACCGACCTTGAGGCGCTCCTTCGTCAGCCAGACCGGAATCATCGCGCTCTGCGCAAAACCGTATTCGCGGCCGCGATCCCCGCCAACTTCCTGCTCGAAGAAAACATTTAAAGCCCACTCCAACTTCCCGAAGAATTCCTCCGAAAATAACACTCGCCCTTCTACCGCGTCGGGCAGTGGAAGACGCATGTTCAGAAAATCCCGTCCCTCACCCGGCCCGACTCTTTCCGGCGGACCTTCGTCATGCAGGACGTGTCCGATACCGAATTTGTATTCTAGGAAAAGGGTCGGGTTGAGCGGGATCTTATCCCAATCCGCGAGGGCGTATCGCACCTCGGCGCTGAAGCTTCGTTCCTGCGTCGTCCCACGATAGGTCTCGACCGCATTTTCGAAGGCAACGCCAAATCGATAAGGCAGCCCGATTTCAACTTCCTCAGTAAAATTATGATCGGGACGGTCAAACTTCAGCGCATCGCCTTCATAAATGAACCCGGCATATACGGCGCCCGGCGGAAGGACATATGCTTTGACCAGGTTGGAAAACCGGCTGCGCGAAATGGAGGGCGGAGCTCCGTAGGCGCTGGGAACTTCCTCGCCGCGGACGATAATGGCATCGGCCGCCGCAGTCTGCGCGACGACCTGGCTGGCGCTGCCGGCGAGGGCGAGAAGGCCACAGAGTATGGCCAAGATTGGACGCTGCGCGAGTAGGAAGCGGTGTTTCATGACGCCAGATGACAGAAACGTCACTATGATAGCAAGCGGATTCTCTGGCCAGCTTGAGAATCGATGTGACGGCTAATTTTTGCCGCCAGCCGTCCGGATGCGCAGGCCGCGCGAAAAATGCGTAACGAGTGATGGCCAGACCGTGAAAATTCCGTTATTTAGGTTTTGAGTAGTTGCGCGCGAGGCGCTGATGAGTCGGTAGGTTGTCTCACAGAAAAGCGAATGATGGATAAACCTCCAAACCGCGAACTGCAGGACCGGCTGGCCCGGATCGAGGAATTAATTCAGACGCTGGAAGGGGTAAAGGAAGAGACGACGCGCGCGCAGATCCAGGAACTCGTGCAAAGCCTGCTGGAGCTGCACGCCACCGGTTTGCGCCGCACGCTCGAGGTTGCCTACGATGCGGTGCCGGATGGTGACGCCTTGATCGCCAAGATGGCGCAAGACGATGTCGTCTCGAATTTACTTTTGCTGCACGATCTCCATCCGCTGGATTTGGAGACGCGGGTGCGAAACGCGATCGAAGCGGTGCAGCCGCGGCTCGGATTGCACGGCGGCAGTGTGGAGCTGCTCGGGGTTTCGCCGGAAGGGCGAGTGCATCTGAAGCTTCAGGGAAATTGTCACGAATGTCCTTCTTCGCGTTTGACGCTGCGATTTTCGATCGAGGAAGCGCTGAACGCGGCGGCTCCGGATCTGACCGGGCTAGATGTCGATGGCTTGCCGGACGAGACCCCGAAACCCGCAGCGGATGGGCCGCCTGCGATTCCTAAATTTGTCGACTGTCCGCTGCCGAACGGCGCGGGCGAACAAGCAACAGCAGGAGCAACATTATGAGCAAACCACCACAACCAACACACGTCCCCGGCACAGTTAAGGGAGAGGAACTCTCGCTCGACAGCAAAGAAGCGGGCCGCGGCGAAGGCGGGAAAAGTTACACGACGGCGCGGGACGCGACCGGGATTAATCCGGAAGCGCGCGGGCCGATCCATCCCGACATGCCGCACTTGCAGCCGTCGTAATTTCGACGCGCCGCTGAGCCGACGGTTTATTTCTGATCGAGTCTTCCGGCGATCACGGTCGATCGTCTGGCGCTAACTTTATGCCTTCGTCATCTTTCGCCACATTACGCCGTCTGGCCGGGGCCGCGCCGCGGAGCACTGCGGCGCCGCGTCCGGTCGAGGTCGAGCAGTGTGAGTTATGCAGCATCCGGCTCGGACCGGTGCATCGGCATTTATTGGAAATGGCGACGCGGCGAATCGTTTGTTCCTGCGATCCGTGTGCGTTGCGCTTCGAGAATGTGGTGGGCGGGAAATTCAAATTGATTCCACGCGACGCGCGACCGCTACCCGATTTCCAAATGACGGATATGATGTGGGAGGGATTCTCCTTGCCGATCAGCCTGGCGTTCTTTTTCTACGATACGCCTAACGAGAAGATGGCGGCCTATTATCCGAGCCCGGCCGGCGCGACGGAATCGCTGTTGCCACTCACGGCATGGGAAACATTAGTGGCGGCAAATCCCGTGCTGGCAGAGATGCAGGCGGATGTGGAGACGTTGCTGGTAAATCGCACGAACGAGACGCGGGAATATTTCATTGCGCCGATTGATGTTTGTTTCGAGCTCGTGGGATTGATCCGGGTTCACTGGCGCGGATTTTCCGGGGGTGAGGACGTTTGGCGGGAGATTAACGCTTTCTTTGCCCGCCTGAAATAGAGCTGATGCCTGATCTTGATTTCAAAGTGACCGGGGTGGAGGCCGCGGTTTACGGGATTGCACCGCTGCTTCATTTCAAACTGGCGGTCACGAACGCACCGGCCGATCAAACCATCCAGAGCGTGCAGTTGCAGGCGCAGATTCAAATTCAATCCACGCAGCGGGCCTACGAGGCAGAAGAGAAGGAAAAACTGGGCGAGCTATTTGGGACGCCCGATCGCTGGGGGCAAACGCTGCGGGCGCGTCTTTGGACGCACGCGAGTGCGAGCGTGCGCGAGTTCACCGGCGCAACGGAGACGATGCTATCGGTGCCATGCACGTTTGATTTGAACGTGTCGGCTACGAAATATTTTTACGCACTTGAAGGCGGCGAGGTTCCGCTGCTCTTCCTTTTTAGCGGCACGATTTTCTATCGAGACGAGGAGGGCCGCATGCAAATCCAGCAGGTTTCGTGGAATAAGGAATGCGCCTACCGAATGCCAATCGCGGTCTGGAAAGAGATGATGGATCGCCATTATCCGAATACGGGCTGGCTCTCGCTGGAGCGGGGACTTTTCGAGCGGCTCTACGCGTTTCGACGCAAGGAAGGCCTGGCGGATTGGGACCAAACCATTGCGCGGCTGTTGCCCGCGCCTAACGACACGCCATGAATACGGCGCTGGTGGAGAAAGTGGTGAATGCAGTTCTCTACGAGGGCTACATTCTCTATCCCTATCGCGCGTCGTCGAAGAAAAACCGCGAGCGCTTTACCTTTGGTCGGGTTTATCCGGAGGATTACAGCATCGCACAGGAAGGTGCGGAGCCGTTTGTGATGCAGACGGAGTGTCTCGTGCGAAACGAATCCAAGGACGCGCGCCTCAACATCAGCGTGCGCTTTCTGCATCCGATGGCGCGGGAAGTGGGAATGCTGGCGGCGCCGATCGTGGAGCTGCCGGCTAACGAGACGCCAGAATTCGAGGTCGTGCCGGATTTGCAGGTGGGCGAGCAGCTTTACCAAACCTGGCAGGAAGTGGTGGAGCGATGCGTGGAGTTGCCGCCGATTGCTCTCCGCGACGCGGCGCAAATTTCTCACGCTTTCGAATTTTCCGGCTCGCGCACGCTGGAGCCAATCCGGAGCGAGAATGGAAAAATCAGCGCGCTCTTGGTGCGCCGTCAGGATGCCGTGCGCGGGACAGTGGAGGTGATGACGCAGCCGATCGATGCGGCTGTCTTCAAAGTGTCGGTCCGCGTTTCAAACCGAACGCCTTTACCAGTGACGGAGATGGAGAACCAGAGCGCCGTAATCATGCGCACTTTCACTTCCACGCACACGATTTTGCAGGCGGAGGGCGGGGAATGGCTCTCGTTAACCGATGCGCCGCCGGAATACGCGGAGGCGACGGCCGCTTGCAAGAATATCGGCGCCTGGCCGGTGCTGGTGGGCGAGGAAGCGAAGGGTGACCGCGATGCAATGTTAGCGTCGCCTATTATTCTCTACGATTACCCGCAGATCGCGCCGGAGAGTCCGGGCGATTTATTCGATGGGCTGGAAATAGACGAGATCCTGACGTTGCGGGTAATGGCGATGAGCGACGCGGAAAAAGTGGAGATGCGGCAGGTGGACGAGCAGGCGCGGCGGATCCTGGAGCGCACGGAAAATATGCCGAGCGATCATCTGCTGAAAATGCACGGGGTGATGAAGAATGTGCGTTCGCTGGATGAAGATTTTTTTAATCCGGGGGTGAAGTTGGAGACGGCCACGGTGGGAGGAAAATCATTGAAGGCGGGCGACCGGGTGCGCATCCGACCGAAGAAGCGCGCGGACGCGATGGACATGGTGCTCGATGGGAAAATTGCCGTGATCGAAGCGGTGGAGCAGGATCTGGAGGGCGGCGTGCAACTGGCCTTGGTGCTGGATGATGATCCGGGACGCGATCTCGGAATGATGCGGCAACCGGGGCATCGCTTTTTCTATGGGACCGATGAGGTGGAACTGGTGACGGAATGAAGCGCATTCTCGTCGCCGGCATCGGAAATATTTTTTTCGGCGACGACGCGTTTGGTTGTGAAGTGGCGCAGCAACTTGCGCGTCGGCAGTTGCCCGAGGGCGTCTTCGTAAAGGACTTTGGGATTCGTAGTTATGATCTCGCCTACGCAATCATGGAGAAGTACGACGCGACAATATTGGTCGACGCGACTGCGCGAGGGAGTGAGCCCGGCACGATTTATTTAATCGAGCCCGATTTAAAAATGCTGGACGAGCTGCCGGACGAGGCAGTTAATGCTCACAGCATGAATCCGGTTCGCGTTTTGCAACTGG
>JBDUAE010000044.1:0-10314 GCA_040004805.1 Chthoniobacterales bacterium
CCGGCGCGGGTGGGCGATCATCCGGGGGCGGCCTCGGTCTATGATGTGAATTCGGTGGAGTTGATCGGGATTATCAAGCGGCTGAATGAGGGGTTCACGCAGGCCGGGAAGTCGATCAAGACGACGACGGATTTTGTGATCGGGTGCACGTTTAATCCAAACGCGCGAAACCTGGAGGCGCAGGTGCAGCGACTGGAGCGGAAGGTGGCGGCGGGGGCGCAATATGCGATGACGCAGCCGGTATTCGATGTGGGATTAGTCGCGGAGACGAAGCGGCGGACGGAGCATCTGGGGATTCCGATTTTCATGGGGGTGTGGCCGCTCTTGAGCGGGCGGCAGGCGGAGTTCCTGCACAATGAGGTGCCGGGGATCGTGGTGCCGGATGCGGTGAGAGCGGCGATGGCTGGCGCGGAGGGCGCGGAGGGCCGGGCACGCGGGGTGGACTTGGCGAAGGAGATCGCGGCAGCAGCGTTGGAGCATTACGCGGGGCTGTACTTGATCACGCCGTTTCTAAATTATGAGACGACGGTGGAGTTGGCGGCGTTTGCACGTGGGCGGTGACGTGACGAAGGTGGCGCGATGCTAGCCGTGCGCCGCGCGCTTCTGGTCCAGATCACCGGTCTGGTGGTGGTGGGCATTCTGCTCATCGCGCTTTCGCACTTTTTTCCGGTGGCGGATATTTTGGCGACGGTGCAGGGGCACGTCATGCGCTGGGGAGTGTGGAGCGCGATTTGTTATCCGCTGCTCTATGCGTGCTGCAATGTGCTGCTCCTACCGGGGGGATTTCTCAGCATCGGAGGCGGGTTTTTCTTCGGGCTTTGGTGGGGATTCCTGATCATCCTGGTGGGCAACGTGGGCGGCGCGGCGATCTCGTTTTTTATTAGCCGATGGATTGGTAATCGCTGGCTGCGGCCGCGTTTGATGCGGAATGCGACGCTGGAAGCGCTGGAGCCGGCGGTGCAGCGGGAGGGGTGGAAGATTATCCTGCTCAGCCAGTTGCATCCGCTTTTTCCGACGAGTTTGCTGAATTATCTCTACGGGCTCACGCAGATCCGGTTTCGGACTTGCATGCTGTGGGTGGCGATCGGGCAGGCGCCGGGGTTGTTTCTCTACGCATATCTGGGGACGCTAGGGCAACTCGGACTGCGCTTGGTGCGCGGGGAGACGCATCCGCGCGGGGTGGAGTATCTGATTTGGGGCGGAGGGCTGGTGACTTCGGGCATTGTGCTGATGTTATTGGGGAGAATTGCGCTGCGGCTATTGAAGGAAGCGGAGGAGGCCACAAGCGAGCAGGCTCAGACGCCGCTAGATCCTACGGTCGAAGAACTGGTTTTACACGAATAGAAGTAATGGAAACGACTTGTAAAGAGGATGATGCGATATCTGAAGCTCGCCGGATTCGTGAGCGCGCGCACGCTCCGTATTCTCAATTTTTAGTGGGCGCAGCTCTATTAACCGAATCGGGTAAGATTTTCCCGGGATGCAATGTTGAGAACGTTTCCTACGGGCTCACTATGTGCGCGGAGCGGGTCGCGGTCGGCGCTGCAGTTGCAGGTGGCGAGCGCGAATTTCAATTTCTGGCGCTTATTTCGGATTCGAAGGAACCCGTGGTGCCTTGCGGAGGCTGTCGTCAAGTGTTGGCGGAGTTTGCGCCGAATCTACGAATCGTGAGCGAAACTCTGCAGGGGTTACGGGCGGAGTTTTTGTTGAGTGAACTTTTGCCAAGCCCAAAGCAAGGAATTCTCGGATAGTTCCACGTAGAACATGGCTATTTCCGGCAAGGAATACGACGTGATCGTGGTGGGCAGCGGTCACGCTGGGATCGAGGCGGCGCTGGCTTCGACGCGAATTGGCTGCTCGACACTCCTCTTGACTCAAAACCTAGACACCGTCGGCCAAATGTCGTGTAATCCGGCGATTGGTGGCCTCGCGAAAGGACACATCGTGCGCGAGATCGATGCCTTGGGAGGTTTTATGGGCCAGAATGCGGACGCGACCGGAATCCAGTTCCGAATGTTAAATCGCACAAAGGGAGCGAGTGTCCGAGCGCCGCGAGCGCAATGCGACAAGAAGGCCTACCAGTTCCGGGCCAAGGCGGTCCTTGAAGCGACTCCTGGCCTTGATCTGAAGCAGGCGAGCGTGAGTGCGGTTTTAGTTAAGAATTCGGCAGTGGTGGGTGTGCGGACCGATATTGGAATGGAGTTTGTCGCACGCTCGCTCGTGATTACCTCCGGGACGTTTTTGCGCGGCCTGCTCCACGTGGGCGATCACCGGAAGCCAGGCGGTCGAATGGGGGACACGGAATCCAACCTAAGTACGTGTCTCGCTGGGCTGGGCTTTGAAGTGGGGCGATTCAAGACAGGAACCCCATGCCGAATTAACCGACACTCGATCGATTTTGCGAAGTGCGAAACTCAACATGGCGATGAACCTCCGCCGCGATTCAGTTTTTTGCGCCTGCCCGCCGCGAAGAGCTCGGATATTTTCACGCTGAACTCGGGCGAGTTCTACGTGGAACAAGTGGATTGCTGGATTACCCATACCACGTCGCAGACGCACGAAATCATCCGACGCAATTTGCATCGCTCCGCGCTCTACGCCGGCCACATCGAGGGAACTGGGCCTCGTTATTGCCCTTCGATCGAGGACAAGGTCGTCAAATTTTCCGATAAATCTTCCCATCAGTTATTCCTCGAGCCTGAAGGTCTCCAAACGGATGAGTTTTACGTGAACGGGATTTCGACCAGCTTACCGTGGGAAGTTCAAACGGAATTTCTGCGGACGGTTCCCGGCTTGGAGGAGGCGGAGATAATGAGGCCTGGTTACGCGGTGGAGTATGACTATTTTCCGCCGACGCAGTTGAAGTATACCCTGGAGACGAAGCGGGTCGCGGGTTTGTATTTCGCCGGTCAGGTTAACGGAACCTCCGGCTACGAGGAAGCGGCGGCGCAGGGCCTGGTTGCGGGCGCGAATGCCGCGTTGGCGGTGAAAAATGGGGCGTCGTTCGTTCCTGCGCGATCGCAATCTTATATCGGGGTGCTGCTTGATGATCTCGTCACCAAAGGCACAAATGAGCCGTATCGAATGTTCACCAGCCGATCCGAAAACCGACTTTCATTACGCCAGGAGACCGCCGATCAGCGCCTGACCCCGATGGGACGTGATGCGGGATTAATTACGGACGAGCGTTGGTCGGCTTTTGGTCAGAAACTGGAATTACTGGGAGAAGCGCGCCGACTGGCAGAGCAGACTCGCGTGGGGGGCGTATTGCTCGCCGACCGGCTAAAGCGGCCGGACTTTAGGTGGGAGTCTGTTCCCGAGGAGATTCAAAAATTAGTTTCTTGGGACGCGTGGGAGCTTACGGAAACGGATCTTAAGTATGAAGGATATGTTCAACGACAAGAGCTGCAAAATAAGCAGATCGCCTCCCGGGAGAAACAGCGCATCCCTGACCACCTCGATTTGAACGAAATTCCAGGACTGAAGCCTGAGACGAGGCAGAAGCTAACCCAAATCCGTCCTCGTACGCTCGGAGACGCTCAAAAGGTGAGTGGCGTTACCCCTGTCGATATTTCTATTATATCTATCTGGTTGTCCAAGATTCATTTACAGAATAAATTAACAGCGCCTCAAGGTGCTCCTGGCGTCAGGGTGGATAATACTCCCGAGGTCTGAGATGACAGCGTCCTTACTCCTGATCGTTACCCTTGAAGCTTATCTTCTTGGCTCGATTCCTTTCGGACTACTAGCGAGCAAAGTTACCGGGGTAGACGTGCGCCAGCACGGTAGCGGTAACATTGGCGCCACCAATGTGCTGCGTGTTCTTGGGAAGCCTTGGGGGATCGCGGTGTTTACTGCGGATACACTAAAAGGGTTGACCGCCGTGCGTGTCGCCTACCTCCTCGTCGCGCTCTACCCCGACGCGGAAGTTTATGCCGACTTTTATGCAATTCTCGCCGCTGCCGCATGCGTCGCTGGCCATTCCTTTCCCGTCTGGCTCAGATTCAAGGGCGGCAAAGGTGTCGCAACCTCCCTCGGAGCATTGCTGGGGGTCGTCCCCATCGCGGCGGTTTCGATCTTTCTGGTTTGGGTCGTTGTCTTCAAGACCACACGATATGTGTCTCTCGCTTCCGTTCTCGCGGCACTGTCGTTGCCAATCGTGGTCTTATTTCTTGGCCACGCCCACGGACGCGTTGTGCTCTATTTCACCATGGCCATGACTTTGCTCGTAGTTTGGCGTCATCGCTCCAACATCTCCCGTTTGCTTGACGGGACCGAGCCTCGCTTTAAGCGCCCGTGAAATTTCGAAGAACTGCTGTTGTAGGTGCGGGCAGTTGGGGAACGGCCTTGGCTAATCTTTGGGCGCGGCGAGGGAACGAAGTTTCCCTGTGGGGTCACGATGCGGAACGCACCGAGCGCTTGCGCAACACCCGCGAAAACGACGTCTACTTGCCCGGAATAAAACTTCCGCCATCCGTCCACGTTACTAATAATTTAGCAGACTGCGCCGAGGCCGACCTTATCGTGATGGTAACGCCCTCCACGGCAATGCGCACGATTGCAGAGCAGTTGCGCCCGGTTCTCGCAGCCGAAGCCGTCCTCCTCAGTTGCACCAAAGGGATCGAGCATGGCACGGGATTACGCATGACCGAGGTGCTCGGCGATATTCTGCCTAACCACACGTTGGCCGTGCTTTCTGGCCCGAATCTCGCGGTTGAAGTTTCGCGTGAACTTCCCACTGCCACCGTCCTCGGCTGCAACCGAGCGGATTGCACGGAAGCCCTACAGCAGTATCTCGGCGGCGCGCGCTTTCGGATCTATTCGAGCGATGAAACGATTGGAATCGAGCTCGGCGGCGCCCTAAAAAATGTCTTTGCCATTCCCGCTGGAGTTAGCGATGGCCTCGGACTGGGCGATAACTCGAAGGCCGCGCTCGTGACGCGGGCGCTCGCTGAAATGCTCCGCCTCGGCACGGCGATGGGCGGCAACCCGCGCACGTTTTACGGACTCAGCGGCGCGGGCGATTTAATCGCAACCTGTTTTAGCCGACACAGCCGCAACCGCCGGGTCGGGGAACAGCTCGGCAGCGGCCAAACTCTCGAGCAAGTAACGTCGTCCATGAAGATGGTGGCAGAGGGAATTCCCACGACAAAGAGCGCTTATGAATGTGCGCGGCGCCTGGGCGTGGAAACGCCGATCATCGACCAGGCTTACGCGGTGTTACACGAAGGGAAGGATCCGTTGCAGGGACTCAAGGAGTTGTTAGGCCGCGACCAAAAATCGGAACGACATTAAGCGACCGAAGCGCTCCCGATCGTCCTACCCGCAGAATTGCGCAATGACCTCGGGATACAATTCGCGCTCCGCCAGTTGTATCCGCGAATGAAGAGATTCCGCGGTGTCGTTAGGCAAGATCGGCACTTCGCGTTGGCCGAGAATTTCACCGGAATCCACGCCCGCATCCACATAATGGACGGTGCAACCAGTGACCGTCTCGCCGGCAGTTAGAGCCTGCCGCCAGGCTTCCAACCCCGGATACTTGGGTAGGAGCGATGGATGAATATTCAGAATCCGGTGTGGAAAGGCATCGAGCGTCGGCGCTTTTAATACGCGCATGAATCCGGCGAGAACAACGAGTTCCACCACCGCCTCCTGCAGCATTTGCACTAGGGCTTCTTCCGCCTCCGGCTCCAGTTTCGTACGAAACTTTCCGGGCGGCAGAAACGCGTGCGGGACGCCAAACTCTTTCGCAATTCCAAGGATTCCCGCGTCGAAGACATCCGAGATAATGACCCGCGCTTCCGCGCATAACGTGCCATCGCCGATGCGTTCCAAAATGGCGCGGCAGTTACTACCCTTGCCGGATCCGAGAATGCCGATACCAATTGCGGCCATGGCCTATTCTGCGTTCATCCGATCGATCAATCCTGTCGTGGAATAGCCGTCTTCGAAGGGAATGATTTTGATCTCTGCGCCGATCTCTTGCAACGCGGCGCGCTCCTCCGGGTCCAGCGTCTCCGGTTGGTAATCGCCGCCCTTCACGTAAATCGCTGGACGCACCCGCCGGAGAAATTCCGTGGCGCGAACTTCCGGAAAGATCGAGACGTAGTCGACACACCCGAGCGCGGCGAGCACCTCCGCCCGATCGCTCTCGCGATTGAGCGGCCGACCATCCCCCTTCAAGGTGCGGACGGAAGCATCTCCATTGACGGCCACGGCCAGGATGTCGCCTAACGAGCGGGCAGTCTGGAGATAGCGAACATGCCCAACGTGGAGCAAATCGAAGCAACCGTTCGTCACCACCAGCCTTTGGCCCGCGCCGCGCAAATCCGACGCGATCTTGGCCAATTCGTCTGCACCCACGATTTTCGATTTCATTTCGCAGGGCCCGCCAGAAATTGCAGCGCTCGCGGCATCACTTCGAAGACCGCCGGTTCGTTGCCGACTAATTCTCCATCGACATTGAACCACATCCCGGGGTCAGATTTCACCGAGACTTTAGCGGCGCGGCGAAAGACGACACCTTTACTATCCAGATGTTTGCCGAGAGCGATCTGCGCAGCGACGAGCGCGAGATCCAGCGCCGGATTTTTCGGAATCAGAATCACATCGAGCAAGCCGTCGTCAATCGACGCCTCGGGCGCAATCAACGTCCCGCCCGCGACGTAGCGACCATTGGCGACGACGACGTTGTAGAGATCAAGCGCAAGGGTTTCGACGCTATCGAGCGTGATCTCGGTGTGATAAGCGCGCAATTCCGGCAACGCTTCCGCCGCGCAGCGCAGGTAGGCGAACGGGCCCCAGCTTTCCTTGATTTCGGGCGTCAACTTCTCGTTCACGGTTCCGCTAAAACCGCCCGCAGAAACGTTGATGAAATAGCGCACTTCATCCGAACTCACCCGCACCACATCCGTCGCTCGAACTTGTTCGGAGCGAAGCAAGGCGATGCAATCCTCGATTGAAGTCGGAAGGTCGAGCATCCGCGCGAAGTCATTCCCGGTGCCGAGCGGAATCAATCCAAGTCGGACGCGGTCGGCGTGTTCCGCCATCCCGTTTAGCACTTCATTTAAGGTCCCGTCGCCGCCAGCGGCGATAATGATTTCGCTGCCGTCGGCCACGGCTTGCTCCGCGAAACTTCGTCCATCCCCGGCCACTTTCGTGAAACGAAGTTCTGCCTCGCGAAACTGCTCGAGCCGGCTGCGGATCGAGGCTTGGTCTTCGACGCCTCCTGCTCCGGGATTGCAGATAATTGTAGTCCTTTTACTCATGGTGCAGGTAGGCGGGGAGAAACCTCGCAGCCCGTCCGCGAATCGGCAACGGGAATGCCGGAGACCACTCCGCGAGTCCGATTTTGCGAACGGGAATTCACTCTGGCGTAGGCGATCGAAATCGCTAACGTTCTCGCGCGCATGACACCGAGCCTTGAATCTGACGTTTCGGAGAAGCTCGCCCCTCTTTTAGCCGACACGACCGCGGATGGATATCGGGTCTCGGCCGCGCCGATCGTGCCCGAGCGCAGCCCTTCCCGTTCTGGAGCAGAGGCGGATGAACTGGGGCTTCCGCGTTCGTATGGTTTGGAGACGCTTTGGTTGATGGCGCGAGATCCCCACAGTTTGTATGCCTATTGGGATATCGATTGGCGGGCGGCTTTTGCGGAAGAAAATCCCACGCCCCGTATGGTGCAGTTGCGCCTGCTTAAGGCGGATGGGTCCGCAGAAACCTCGCAGGAAGTCGAGCCGATGGCGGGCCATTGCCGGGTGACCGTAGCCGACGCTGATTCTTCTTACTGCGCGGAGATTGGTTTCCTCGATCCAAACGGCGCGTGGCGCTTGGTGAGCCGATCGGAATCCGTTTTCGTTCCGCCCGCGTCGGCCAGCTCAGCCGATCCGGCGAACTTCGCGACCGTGCCGATGCACCTGAGTTTTCAACGAATGCTGGATGCGACCCGTTCGCTCCAGGAAGAAGGCGATTCATTAACCGACACGCTTGCTGAGTTGCGACAGCGGGTGATTGCCCACGAACAGATCACGGCGCAGCAGCTTGAAGTCGTGCAGGCGATCACGGAGGCAGCTGCACGCGAGCCTGCGGCTTCTGCGCTTCCAGGAAACGGACAAGCGCGCGACTTGTGGGCGCGCCACAGCCTCGAACAGATTTTCGGTTTCGGAAACGCGAGCTTGAGTCGCGGCTTCGGTGGCAGTAGCCGCAGTTAGCCGCCGAGGTAGGCTTTTTTTACCAGCTCGTTCGCCCGGAGCGCCGGCGACGGATCCTGCAGGATGACGCGGCCGGTTTCCAGGACGTAGCCGTAATTCGAAACTTCGAGGGCGAGATTCGCATTCTGCTCCACCAGCAGAACGGTGATGCCTAACGATTTGTTAACCTCGACGATTTTTTGGAAAATCGTCTTCACCAAAATCGGCGCGATCCCGAGCGATGGCTCGTCCAGCATCAGGCAGCGCGGCTTGCCCATGAGCGCGCGACCGATTGCCAGCATCTGCTGTTCGCCGCCGGAAAGGGTGCCGGCCACCTGTTTCGTCCGCTCCTTCAGTCGCGGAAACATGCCGAAGATCAGGTCAAATTGTTCGCTGAATTTATTGCGATCTTTCCGCAGATATCCGCCCATGAGGAGATTTTCCTGCACAGTGAGATTGGCAAAAATCATCCGCCCCTCCGGCACATGGGAAATTCCGCGCGCCACGATTTTGTGCGGTGGTAAATTGGCGATCTCTTCGCCTTCGAACGTGATCGATCCTTGCTCCGCCTTTAACAATCCAGAGATGGCGCGCAAGGTGGTGGACTTACCCGCTCCGTTCGCGCCAATCAGGGTCACGATATCGCCGGTGGCAACGCGCAGGGAAACGTCGTGCAGCGCGGTAATCGTTCCGTAGCGGACCGCGATATTTTTGACTTCAAGCATCGGGAGCAGCCGAGGGCGTGGGCGGAACGCCGAGATACGCTTCGCAAACTTTCGGATCGGCCTGCACTTCCGCTGGCGATCCTTCCGCGATTTTGACTCCGTAATCGAGGACGGAAATGCGTTCGCAAATTCCCATCACCACTTTCATGTCGTGTTCGACCAACAGGACCGCGATCTCGAATTTCTTTTTGATGAATTTGATCAATTCCATCAGTTGCTCTTTTTCGCGCGGATTCATCCCAGCCGCCGGCTCATCGAGCAGAAGCAACTCCGGCTTCGTCGCCAGCGCTCGGACGATTTCCAGGCGACGTTGATCGCCGTAGGAAAGATTTCCGCAGCGCATCTCGGCGAAGCGCCCGAGGTCGAAAATCGCGAGGAGCTCGTGGACCTGGCGGGCGACTTCCTTTTCCTCTCGGTAAAACGCCGGGATGCGTAAAAGGGCGTAGGCGAGTCGGTGTTTCAGACGCAAATTGAAGCCGGCGCGCACGTTATCGAAAACGCTCAGGGTGGGGAAGAGCCGGATATTTTGAAAAGTGCGCGCGATGCCGCGACCGGCGATGACGTTTGGCTTCAGGCCCGCGATCGATTTGCCTTCAAAGCGCACGGAGCCTGACGTCGGTTTGTAAACGCCGGTGATAATGTTGAAGACCGTGGTCTTGCCGGCGCCATTTGGACCGATCAAGCCGACGAGATCGTTCTCGCCGATGTGGAGATCGAGTTTCGAGACTGCGGTCAGGCCACCGAATTGGATCGTGCACTGATTGAGTTCCAGTAACGCAGGCATGGAATCAGGAAACGGGAATCGTGGGCCCGGGCGTCGGCTTGACCGGTCGGCGTGCTGCCATTCGCGGCAAAGCTCCGAAAAGCCCCTGCGGGCGGAGTAACATCAGCGCGATCAGAACGAGAGAGAAAATGATCATGCGATTAGCGGCGATGCGGCGCACGATGTCCGGCAGCCATTCGTAGCCGGCGACGAAGCGTAAATATTCCAGCAGCAAAGTCAGGAGGACGGCGGCAAACGCCACGCCGGCAGTACTGCCCATTCCGCCAAGAATGACCATGATGACGATCTGAATCGAGAGCTGAAAATCGAATCCGCTGGGATTGATATAAGTGGTGGTGTGAGCGTAAAGGCCGCCCGCGATCCCGGCGAAAAACGCTCCGAGGACGAAGGCCGTCACCTTGTATCGCGTGGTGTTGATCCCGATCGCTTCCGCCGCGATTTCGTCATCGCGCACGGTCAAGAACCCTCGGCCATAAGTCGAATCCACCATGCTGACGACAACATAAATGGTGAGTGCAGCCACCGCGTAGGTCCAGAAAAGCGTGGTGTATCCCGCGATGCCGCTATAACCGCGCGGACCGCCCACGGCGTCGGTGTTTTGAATGAGGACGCGAAT
>JBDUAE010000045.1:0-10284 GCA_040004805.1 Chthoniobacterales bacterium
TCGCGAGACAGTTCGGTCCTTATCCACTGTGGGCGCAGGAGAATTGAGGGGTTCATACCTTAGTACGAGAGGACCGGGTATGACGAACCGCTGGTGTTCCAGTTGTCGTGTCAACGGCAGTGCTGGGTAGCTATGTTCGGAAAGGATAAGCGCTGAAAGCATCTAAGCGCCAAGCCTATCCCAAGATGAGTTCTCCCTGAAGAGTCGTGGTAGACCACCACGTTGATAGGTCACTGGTGTAAGTGCAGTAATGTATTCAGCTAAGTGATACTAATAACTCGTTCGGCTTGGTCATTTACTTTTCAATTAACCCGTCGCGTCGGTCGCAAGACTGATGCGGCGGTAAATTGAGGGGAATGACATTAAACAAAACGAAGCCTTGAAAATTGCGGATACTGTCCCTGTATGTAGATATCAGAGAATCAATCGAATTGATGATCTCCGTTGCTGATTTGAGATCGGTTCTTTGAAATATTGGTTACGATGGTCGGCAGAGATTCTGATGACCTGTTGCTTTAGATTGCGGATCAAATTTGGGATCAGCAATCCGAGATTAAGCAATGGCTTCAGCACTCTGGTGATCATAGCGCAGTGGCACCACCCGTTCCCATTCCGAACACGGAAGTGAAACGCTGCAGCCCCGATGGTAGTGCATCTATAGGTTGTGCGAGAGTAGGACGTCGCCAGAACAAAGACCCCGCGCCTGAATTTCAGGCAGCGGGGTTTTTGCATTTTTCGACTGGAAGCGCCGGGAAAATGCTTGTCTCAGGAAGCGGTCCCCGCTTTGCTGGAGCCATGAAAATCAAGATCGCACTCATCGTGGCCGCTGCGGGACTCCTCTTCTCCGGCAGCGAACTCCTGGCCGGGCCATCCAAGACCTATCAGGTCACTGGGCCAATCCTCGAAATGAACGACACCATGATCGCCGTCCAAAAAGGTAAAGATCGCTGGGAAATCGCCCGGGACGCCTCGACCAAAGCCAACGGCGATCTCAAGGTCGGGACGAAGGTAACGATTACCTACACCATGACTGCGACGGAAGTTGAGGCGAAAGGCGACGCCAAAACAGAAAAGCCGGCGAAGAAATAAGCGGCCCGCGATCTGCGGATTTTTCAACGGCGCCGGCCACCGGCGCCAAAAAGCCCGCCCAGGAGTCCGCGTACGACCTGTCGTCCGATTTGGCTACTGGCCGCTCTCACCGCGCTTTTAGCCATGCTGGTCGCAACAGAGTCGTGCACGGCCCCACGGGGCCCTAGAGTTGGTTCGAAGATGTTGCGGAAGAAGGAGCCTCGCGCCGGCTCGGGCACAGAAGCGCCCGGGTCGGCAGCCGGCGCTCCAGCCCTTGCCGTCGCCTGTTCGGCTTTAGCCTGGAGCTTTTCGTAGGCGGATTCCCGGTCTATCGCTTTCTCGTAATGTCCTGCGAGAACGGAGGCGTCGAGAACAGCTTTTCGCTCCTCCGGCGTGATCGCTCCAACCCGACTGCGGGGAGGAACGATCTTCGCCCGATCCACCATCTGCGGTTTTCCTTCTTCATCCAGCATTGAGAGCAGTGCCTCGCCGACACCCATTTCCGTCAGGACTTCCTCCACCTTAATCTTTGGGTTTTGCCGAAAGGTTTGCGCCGCCGCCTGCACCGCTTTCTGATCTCGCGGGGTAAATGCCCGCAACGCGTGCTGCACCCGATTACCCATTTGGCCGAGGACCACGTCTGGGAGGTCGAGCGGGTTCTGACTGACAAAATAGACTCCGACTCCCTTCGATCGAATCAGTCGCACGACTTGCTCGATCTTGTCTTCGAGCGCTTTCTCGATGTCGGCAAAAAGGAGGTGAGCCTCGTCAAAAAAGAAAACGAGCTTCGGCTTTTCTAAATCCCCGACTTCAGGCAGGCGCTCGAAAAGCTCCGAGAGCAGCCAGAGCAGAAACGTCGCGTAGACCTTCGGCGATTGCTGCATCAGCTTGTCCGCGGAGAGAATATTGATGACTCCCCGCTCGCCCTTTGTCTGAATCAAATCATCCAAGTCGAGCGCGGGTTCACCGAAAAACTTGTCGGCTCCCTGCGACTCCAGGACGAGAAGATTCCGCTGGATCGCACCTGCGCTCGCCGCAGAGACGTTGCCGTATTGGGTTTTGAACTGATCTGCATTGTCGGCGACGTATTGCAACATCGAGCGGAGATCCTTCAAGTCGAGCAGGAGCAGGCCGCTTTCGTCTGCGATCTTGAAGACCATGTTGAGGACGCCCTCCTGAGTATCATTGAGACCAAGAAGACGTCCGAGCAAAAGTGGCCCCATCTCCGAAACCGTGGCGCGGACAGGATGCCCGTTTTCACCGAAGACATCCCAGAAAACCACCGGCGATGCTTCTCCTTTGAAACCCGCCAGCTGCAATTCCTGCGCTCGCTGCACGATTTTCGGATTATCGCCGCCGGCCTGACTGAGCCCAGCCAAGTCCCCTTTCACGTCCGCCATGAAAACCGGAATCCCGCGTGCGCTGAAGCTCTCGGCCAAGGTCTGGAGCGTAACGGTTTTTCCGGTACCGGTTGCGCCCGCGATCAGACCATGCCGATTCGCCATCTGCGGCAGAAGAAAAATTGGCGCAGCGCCCTTGGCAATCAAGATCGGATCATTCATGAAAAACGGGGCGCATTGGGATGTCCCTATTCGCGTCATTTTGGAGACGCAGCCAAGTGCCGTCAACCCCGAGCGCTTTCCTTTTCCTGCTGGGGAGAAATCCTAAACACCTACCGCATTCTGCACCGCGCTATCTTCGGGGATTTTTTCGGGCGCCAGTTCGTCTAAAGGCGCGGCCGCGATGGAAACAATCTCGAATGTCCCGGTCCCCTCGTCTTTATTCAGCGCCACCACCTCACCGATCTTGTGGCCTAGGAGCGCCTGTCCGATCGCGGTTTGGTAGGAGATGATACCGGCCGCTGGTTCGCTATCCCACGCGCCTAGAATCGTATAGGTCTCCGCGTTCTCGCTTTCCCGATCGCGCAACGTGACCACGGTGCCGATGGAGACTTGAGAAAGATCAGGATTCTCAAAATTCGTGCCGCGTGCCCGATACAGGCTCGCCTCCAATTCCGATTTCCGACGCATGAGCACAGCCTGCATTTCCTTAGCGGCTTTGAACTCAAAATTCTCCCGCAGATCCCCATAGGAGCGGGCGACTCCGATCTCCTTGCTGTTCTCGGGAATCTTTTTGTTGATCAATTCTTCAAACTCCGTTTTCCGCTTCTCGAGACTGCTCCAGGAGACGATGAGCGATTCAGTTCGCTCCTCTTTTTGCTCGCCTGTGATAACGCTCTCGAGTTGGGGATAAAGTTTAATGATTCGCGCGAGGAGAGAGCGCTTCGTTAATTCATCGAAAACCGGCGTGAGCATCAGCCGGCGCATCGCATCACGCGCGACGCTGCTTTCGGCGCCGGAGAACATGTCCGGAATCAGCTCGCGGTCTTCCAACACGAGATCACGTAGTTTGCTGCCGCGGCTGTTCTCATTGTGCTGATCGCGCTCCAGGGCCGAAAGGATCGCGCCCAGCAAATCCGGCGTGATCAAATCGCCCCATTGCCCCGTCCGCTCTTTACACAGCCAGGTGAGGGCCTCACTTGTGGCCGAATGCTCGCGGATGGCGCGGTGCAAAAACGCGCGCAGCACGGGTTCCTGCCCGGCATCGGCGAACACGCGCGGAATTTGCAGTACCGCCCGCGCATGCTTCGATTGCATCAGAGCCAGCGCTCGCACAGTCCATTCCGGACCCAGCGCGACGGGGAATAATTGTAAAATCCGGCGTTCTTTGGCCGATGGGATTTTTGGTAAGATTGTCCCCAGACGCGCTTCTTCCTCTGCCAGCAGACCATTCAGCGTGAGGTTCTCCTTACCGCTCTTGAGCTGCGGCAAACCGCCCACAAGATCGTCCCGCGCCATCAAGAGTTCGATCGTGAAGGCAGCGTTAAAGCGGCGATTCTTTTCCGCCGCGTCTTCGATCGTATCAATCAACGGTTGTAACTGATTAACCGGATCGATGAACTCGTTTTGGAATTTAATGATCTGATCGAGCGCTGCCGCCTGCTCCTTCGGCTGGCGCGCCCGATCGAAGGCCGCAATTAATTCGTCAGTGCGGGACACCTTCTGCGCGCGGAGCTGGATCGGCTCGGTCTTCTTGGTCGGGAGGTGGAAAAATCCTTCTTTCTTCAGCGCCTTCGTGGTCGATGTCCACCAGCGCTTCCACTCCGCTTCAGTGAGGAGGTCGCTCACCATCCATTGGCTGATCTGGAGCGCCGTAGCAGCTCCACCGAGGCTTTCCAAAATATTGCGTACGACCGCAGTCGGATCCTTTTTTATTAGGTTTTGGATCCCAGATAGATCTGTCGCTTTTCGCGCGAGAAAATGTTCCTTGGGGATGACGTCGAGACTGTCGGCCGCGTAGGAAAGCTGCATCGGGTGCGCCTTCTTTCCCGAGAAATCGATCAGAATCTGATTGAGCAACAGATTCCACTCGACCACTCGGCCGAACCCCCAGCTTTTGTGCAGGCAATAGGCACCCGGGGTTAATTTTTCTAATTGATCGGCCGCCTTCGCCGTCAGTTTTCCAGACTCAACAAGTTTCTCCAGTTCGGCATCCATGCAGGACGGATAAACTACGGTGAACGCTCTCATCCGCCAGAGAAAACTCTCCCCGGCTCCCCCTGCTTTCTCGTTTGCGACAAATCACGCGGCATGGAAACTAGGCGCGCGTGCCACTTTGGTTCTGGATCGCCTTTCACTTGGGCGTGTTTCTCGTTCTCGCGATTGACCTCTGGGGGTTTAATCGCAAGGCCCACGTCGTCGGCATTCGCGAGGCCTCAATCTGGAGCGTGATCTGGGTCGCTCTTTCCCTCGGCTTCAATCTGCTTGTCTGGCACTTAAAAGGCGCGCGCGCCGCGCTCGATTTCTTCACCGGCTACGTCATCGAGTACTCGCTCAGCGTGGATAACATTTTCGTTTTCGTCCTGATTTTTACCTACTTCAAAGTTCGTCGAAAGCATCAGCACCGCGTCCTCGTTTGGGGAATTATCGGCGCCCTGCTCATGCGCGGGACCATGATCTGGCTCGGCGTGGCGCTGGTCGATCGCTTCCACTGGGTCCTCTACCTTTTCGGCGCATTCCTCCTTGTCACCGGCATTCGCATGCTCGTCAGCCACGGCGAGGAAATCGATCTCGAAAGTAATTTCGTCCTCCGCCTTTGCCGCCGCTGGATGCCTGTCACTCCCGATTATCACGAACAAAGATTTTCGGTAAAAGTCGACGGCCGCTGGATGCTGACCCCACTCGCGCTCGTTTTGATCGTGATCGATATCATGGACCTCGTTTTCGCGGTCGATTCCATCCCCGCGGTCTTCGCCATCACCCAAGATCAGTTCATCATCTACACCTCGAATATCTGCGCCATCCTTGGCTTACGTTCGCTTTACTTCGTCCTGGCCCACGTCATCGACCGGTTCATTTATCTCAAGACCGGCCTGGCTCTCGTCCTCGGATTTGTCGGTGCAAAAATGCTCGTGGCCGATTTTTTCCACATCCCGAACTGGATCTCGCTTTTGTTCGTCGTCGGCACCTTGTTGATCACGATTGCGCTCTCGATGCGGGCCACCCGCGCTCCAGCTGTACCTGACCTCAAATGAAGGATTGCCAGATCCCGGCGAAAGTTCTTAGCTGACGGAACGCCCCATGCAAAAGCTCATCGCCGCCGCTCTCTTTTTTGGCTTCGCTCTCACCTGTCGCGCCGATATCCATGACCCGCCCTCGAATGATTACGGTCCGACGCGCAAGCTCGGGCGCGGTGTTTCCAATCTCCTCTTCGGCTGGGCTGAGCTTCCAAATACCATCGGCAAAGTAAACTCCGAGGAAGGGAATTCCGCGGCGGCTGGCTACGGCGTCGTGCGAGGCGTTGGTCGAAGCGTGATGCGGATGCAAGCCGGCATCTTTGAAATCCTTACCTTTCCGATTCCCGTCGTGCGCGGCAGCTATTTTCCGGTTTTGGATAGCGACACCCATTGGATTCATGCTGGCTATAAGGAATTCCCTCCAGAACTGGGGAACGAATCGAAATATCCTTACGTCCGCACCTATTGAGTAAGCTGCCGGAGTCGCTTTCAGAGTCCTCGGACTAATCTTGCGGCGCCGCGCGCGCGCACGACACTTCGCGCATGCGCGACATCGAGCTTCAGATCGAAGATATCGCATTCGGCGGCAAAGGGGTCGGCCGGATCGAAGGCAAAGCGTGCTTCGTCCCCTTCACGATCGCGGGCGAACGGGTGCGCGTGAAAATCCGACGGGAGAAGAAAAATTTCGCCGAGGCAGATTTGCTAGAGGTGATCAAGGCCGCCCCGGAGCGGACCAAGCCCCAATGTCCTTACTTCGGGAGTTGCGGCGGGTGCAGTTATCAGCACATCGATTATTCACACCAGCTCGAGATCAAAGCGCGGCAGGTCGCCCAAGCGCTGCGCCGTTTGGGCCGAATCGAAAACGCTCCGATGCGATCAATCGTGCCGTCCCCGAATCCCTACGCCTACCGCAACCGCATCACCGTCCACGCCGAAGATGGCGTTGTCGGCTATTTTCGCCGCGACCAGCATCGGCTGCTCGACGTGGAAAGCTGCCCCATCGCGCTGCCCGCAGTAAATGCGGCTCTGGCCGAATTGCGCGCGAGTCGTCCCCGCGACGGCCATTTTACCCTACGCGCGCACCCCGGCCCGCGCATTTTTGCCCAGACAAACGACCCCGTGGCCGAAGAGCTGGCGCGTCTCGTCGGCGAGATGCTTCCTCCCCCGCGGGACCTCTTGATCGATGCATATTGCGGCGCTGGGTTCTTTGCGAAACGGCTCCGCGAAAACTTCGATCGCATCATCGGAATCGAATGGGATCGCTTCGCCGTGGCGGCAGCGGATGCGACCGCCACGCCTACCGAGACCTACCTCGCCGCCGATGTCGAGACCACGCTCGGCCGCCTTCTGCGCGAAAACGAGCCGGCAAATGTCTCCTTGATTGTCGATCCGCCCGCCACAGGATTGCCGGTCGGCGTTCGAAACACGCTTCTCCATTCGCCTCCGCAAACATTAGTCTACGTTTCCTGCCACCCGGCCACGCTGGCGCGCGATCTCGGAGAATTGCAGCAGAAGTTTACCATCCTCTCCGTAACCCCCGTGGACATGTTTCCGCAGACCGCGGAGATTGAGTGCGTAGTGCATTTGCAAAATGTGAACCAGATCCTGAGCGCGTTTTGAGACGCAACTCCCGCGCCCGTCTCCGACCGGTGACTTTCCGCGCGTCGAAGGTGCTTGCCCGCAGCGGCCGGTAGCGTAACAACAGCGTTTCCTCATGGCCGAATTTCCTCTCGACCCCGCGCACCGCGTGCATCGCCCGCGGAACGTGGATTGGAAACGCGCCGCCGCCCTGCTCTACGGCGACTGGGGTACGAGCAAGGCCTACGTCATCGGGCTCGCCTTCGTCGCGGCGGGGTTCTCGTCCTTTCCGATCATCCTCGCGGTCTGCGTCCTCACTGCCGTCGTCGCCTTCAATTACATCATCGTCTGCAAACACTTCCCCGATGGCGGTGGCGTTTATTCCGCGGCGCGGGAGCAGAGCCGTTTCCTTGCCTCCACCGGCGCGCTTCTGCTTGTAGCGAACTTCATGGTAACGGCCGCCCTCAGCGGCTGGGCCGCCGTCAGCTATCTCGGCGTGCCGCCCCGTCACGCACAGCTCGCCACCATGTTCCTCATCCTCGTCGTGGGGGTGATTAATTATTTCGGACCAAAACATAGCGGCAGCGTCTCGCTCTGGCTCGCGTTGCCCGCGGTCCTCGTTGTCGTCCTCATCATTGCTTGCAGCGCGCCGCATCTCACGCTCGCCCATCTCGAACCGCGCCATGCCAATCTCCAACATACTTGGGTTGCTTTCGTGGGCGTGATCCTCGCTCTGAGCGGCGTGGAAGCAGTCGCGAATCTCACTGGCGTCATGAAACCCGACGCCGACTCCCCCCCCGGCAAACCGAAAGTCACCCGCACCGCCGCGAAGGCGATCATTCCCGTCGCAATCGAAGTGGTGTGCGGCACCGCCTTGCTCGGATGGGCCATGCTCTCGCTTCCAAAATCTTTCTCCGAAACTCTCACCGCGCACAAGGAAGACATGCTCCGTTTCCTGGCGGACCATTACGCTTCGATCGCGATCTCTCCCGCCGTCGGACACGTTTTCGGCATCATCGTCGGCATCGTCTTCGGCCTCTTGCTTTTCAGCGCCGTCAATACCGCGGTCGTCGCGTTGATCGGAGTCATTTACATGATGGCGCAGGACGGCGAAATGCCGCGCCAATTAGGACGCCTTAACAAGCACGGCGTCCCGCAATTTCCCCTCTACATCGCGGTCGGCATTCCTATTTTAATCCTGGCCGTGACCAAACGATTCGAAGGTCTCGCCGGGCTTTACGCCATCGGCGTGGTCGGCGCCATCGCGGTCAACCTCGGCGCCTGCACCTGGAACAAACGTCTCGGATTAAAATGGTACGAACGCGGCATCATGGGGCTCACCTTCCTCGTGCTTTTCGCGGTGGAATTGACCATCGCGGCCGACACCACTTCCGGTGCCCTTTTCTTCGCCGTCTGCGTCCTCGGTGTCGGCTACGCTTTGCGAGCCTATTCCCATAAACTCTCGGGCCTTCAAACCGTCACCGTAAGCCGCGACGTCGCGGCGATGGTCCATCCTGACGCTTCCTCCGCTCTCCAGCCGCGCCTCGAGGAAGGGCAGAAAATCATGGTTGCCGCCCGGGGAATCACGCCCGTGCTCGGATACGCCCTGGACGAAGCACAACTGCGCAATGCCGTCCTCTGTGTCCTCTTCGTCAAAGAAATAGCCGTCTATTTTTCCGCCGCTCCCACCGTGCTCGAAAAATCGAAATGGCAGGACGATCCCGAGGCCAACGCCATCATGGGGTTGATGATAAAATCCGGCGAAGAACGCGGTGTCTGCGTCATCCCGGTATTCGCAGTGAGCGAGAACGCCGGCGCCACCATCCTTGATCTCGCCGCCACCATGGGCGTCGATTATCTCATGATCGGCGCTTCCCAACGCTCCACCCTCGTGCATCTCCTTCGCGGCAGCGTCGTCACCCATGTTGCTGCGGAATTGCCGGACCAAATCCGACTCGTCATCTATGGTTAGGACCGCAAACTGATGCAAACGCCACGAATTCTTATCGCCGATCCGATCTCTGCCCGCGGCGCGGAAGAATTGGCCCGCGGCGGCGCCCTCGAAGTCACTACCCAGCTTGGATTGACGGAGGCGGAATTAATCAAAATAATTCCCGAGTTCAGCGGGCTCGTCGTCCGGAGCGAAACCAAGGTCACAGCGGCCGTTCTACAGGCGGCGACTAATCTTAGAGTCGTGGGCCGTGCCGGCGTCGGGGTCGATAACGTGGACGTGGAAACCGCCACCCGTCGCGGCGTCATCGTCATGAACGCACCCGGCGGCAACACCGTCTCCACTGCCGAACACGCTTTTTCGCTCTTGCTCTGCGCCGCGCGCAAACTGCCACAGGCCGATGCCATGGTCCGAAGTGGGAAGTGGGGCCGCAAAGAATTACAGGGCGTCGAACTTCACAACAAGACGCTCGGCATTATCGGCATGGGCCGGATCGGGAGCGAACTTAGCCGACGCGCGATCGCTTTCGGTATGCGCGTCCTCGCCTTCGATCCTTATCTCTCTGCAACCCGCGCGCGCGCCCTTCAGGTCGAGCTAGTGGACGAACTCGTTGATCTGTTGAAGGACGCCGATTTCATCACTCTCCACACACCGCTCACTCCGGAAACTCATCACCTCCTCGACGCTACTCGTCTAAGCCAAACCCGCCGCGGCGTCCGCATCATCAATTGCGCGCGCGGCGGCCTCATCGATGAAGCCGCTTTAACCGACGCCCTCCATTCCGGTCAGGTAGCCGCAGCCGCCCTCGACGTTTTCGAAAACGAACCGCTCCCGCTCGATTCCGCGCTCCGCAACGCGCCCAATCTCGTCCTCACTCCCCACCTCGGCGCCTCCACTGCAGAAGCGCAGGAAAGTGTCGGGATCGAGATCGCTCAGTCCATTCGCTCCGCCTTGCTCGATGGCACCATTCGCAATGCCGTGAATATGCCGAATCTCGACGCCAAGACGCTCGCCATCGTCGGGCCGCATCTTCGTTTCGGCGAAAAGCTCGGGCGTTTCCTTTCCCAGCTCGCGCCCCCTCACGGCGAGCAATTGAACATCAACTACAGCG
>JBDUAE010000301.1:0-3054 GCA_040004805.1 Chthoniobacterales bacterium
CGCGCAACGCCAAGAAGTAACACGCGTGCGCCGCACACTTGTCGTTAGGCAGAGCGTGAATCTCCGATGAAGCTAAAAACGCTCCAGAAAAAAATCCAGCGCCTCGAGACGCGGCTACGGGAAGGGCCTGAGAAGCTAGCTCGGTTACAGCGCAAACTCGCGGCGATGGAGAAGGCGAACGCGGCGGCTGCGAGGGGTGCGCTCGTTTCGATCGTGCGCCGGACGGAGAAAACGCCAGCCCCGCCGCGAATCTCGCGCCGCAGTCCGGTGGCGAAAGTTTCCGCAAAAGCAACGCGCGCGAAAAAGGCAAGCCCGCCCACGAAGGCTAAACGGAAATTGAATCTTTCCCCCGAGCGCCGTGCCGAACTTTCAGCGGCGATGACGGCGCGTTGGGCAGCCAAACGAGCCGCGGCCAATGTGCCCGAGGTTTAAGACAGCCGACCGCGAGCATCGTCAGGCGCTCGCGGAGTTCGTGAGTCTATATCTTGAAGGCGAAATCCCACGGGTGATTTAAGTGCGAGCGCGGAGCCGCAGGCCGGCGTATCGAGAGGGAGATGAGCAAGGCTTTCACGAAGGAAGATGTGGATCCCCCGGAGCGTTCCGGCCGCGTCCGTTCGAGTGCAGGATTGCCGCCGGGCGCGATTAATTACATCACGGCGGCAGGAGCGCGGCGTTTGAAATCAGAACTGGCCACGTTGCGTCGGATGTCGGCTAACGAGGCGGAGCGCGTCGCGGAATTGGAGCGAATCCTTCTCTCTGTCACGATAGTGGGAGCTATCGACGCGCCTGCGCAAAGCGTGGTCTTCGGCGCACTCGTTACCTTGCAGGCTGCGGATGGACGCGAAGAAACTTACCGCATCGTGGGCGTGGACGAACTGGACTTCGAACCAGAGGCCGTGAGCTGGATTTCGCCGCTGGGCAAAGCGCTTCTCGCGGCGGAACTGGGACAGCGCTTGACGCTGGAAGACGGGCGGGTGGTAAAGATCGTCAAGATCGTGCCTCCCACGGATTGAGTTGGAACTGTTCGTTAGGCGGACTGGTCGCATCCACGAACCCGGCCGAAAAAGGCGGCGTCTGCTCCGATTTTGCCGGCTATTTTGTAGAGAAGCAGAGCGCGACGCATCCGCCATGCGTATAAACAACACTCATGATTCGCTCACTCCGCCCGCTCGTTCTTCTTCCAATCCTTCTCCTCAGCAGTTGCGCGAGTTTGCGCGTCGCGGATTTCGAGAACGGACGGCCCCAACTGGATCCAACAAAATTTTTCACCGGGCAGACGCGTTCGACGGGAGTGATGGAGAACCGCGGCGGCGCACCATCGCGAAGCGTCACCACGCAAACCCGCGGGACTTGGGAGGGCGAAACGTTGCGTCTCGAACAAGAGCTCGAAATCGGCGACGGTAAGACGCAGCATCGTTCCTGGCGGATTCGGAAACTAGACGCGCATCACTTCGAAGCCACCGCGAATGACATGGTCGGCACGGCGCGCGGTGAAGCTTTTGGCAACGTCTTCCATTGGAGCTTTACGCTCGCCCTTTCGCCGGGAAATCCGCTCGGCAACATCGGGATGAGCCAATGGATGTATCTCCAGCCGGATGGTCGCACCTTGCTCAATCACTCGACGATTCGGAAGTTCGGGATCGTAGTGGCACAGGTGACGGAGGAATTCCGCCAAGTGCAAGCCAAGGGGGCTCGCTAACGAGACCAAGGAAGCGTTGGCCGCAACCTTTTAGGATTGACGCCGCACCGGCCGAGCTTTCGAGTTAAACGCATGATCTCAAAAATCGCGGGTCTGCTCTTCGCTTCCACCTTGGTTTGTGGCTCGATCCTCGCGCAGGAGTCGCCCAAACCTTCGCCGTTAGCGCACCCGAGCGAGGCCGCGAAAAAGGACGACACGGCAATCGCTCCCGACGCCGCGGAATTAACGAAATTGCTCAACGACTTCCTCGCGGGTGCTTCCCGCAACGACGTCGAGATGCATGATCGATTCTGGGCGGCCGACCTCATCTATACAGGTTCGGGCGGCCGGCGTATCGGCAAGACTGACATCATGAGCGATGTCCGGAAGGAGGCGGAAACGCCGGCAGCGCCTGATGCCGAAAGCAGCGTTTTCACCGCGGAAGACATTAGGATTCAGCAGTATGGCGATACTGCGATCGTCGCCTTCCGTCTCGTAGGCACGACCAAGAAGGGCGCAGCGACCGAGGTCGCGAACTACTTGAATACGGGGACCTTTCTGAAGCGCGACGGGAAGTGGCAGGCGGTGAGTTGGCAGGCCACGAAGATGCCGGCTGATTCCGAAACGAAAAAGTAGACGGGCGGTTTCAGGTTTGATCATCCCGGAACTGCGCTACGACGCGGCGTTAGCCGACAGCGTCTCGCCCTATGGCAATCGAGATTCGCGGCAGCAATTGACCGCCAGCATCGACGCTATTCTGGAGTTTTAGTCAGGCCGGGACTCTCGCCCGCCTCGGGCTCTTGGCGCAGCGCCCACGCGAGGTCTGGCTGGCGGAAAACATATCCGGCCGCCAGCGCCTTCTCGGGGATGGCGCGAGTGGAATCCAGAGCCAGGTCTGCGAACTCGCCTAAAGCAGCGCGGAGCGCAAAGGCAGGGACCCTAAGGACAGCCGGGCGGTGTAACGCGGCGGCCAGGGCGTGAGTGAATTCGGCATTCGTGACCGGTTTCGGAGCCACGGCGTTGAATGCTCCGGTCAACGCATCGTTCTCCAGCAGGTGAATGAGAATCCCGCAAATGTCGTCGACGTGAACCCACGGCATCCACTGTTTCCCAGAGCCAAGTTTACCACCGAGCCCGCAGCGAAAGAGCGGCCGCAGTTTATCCATCGCGCCGCCTTCTGCCGCGATCACAAAACCGAAGCGCGGCAGCGCGACGCGGACATCGTATTTCTCCGCGGTCAAAGCGGCGTGCTCCCATTCCTGGCAGACATCCGCGAGAAAACCCTGACCTCGGCGAGCAGTCTCCGGGAGGAGGGTATCGCCGCGGTCGCCATAGAAACCGGTGGCCGACGCGCTCACGAGCGCGCGCACTTCCGT
>JBDUAE010000302.1:0-3042 GCA_040004805.1 Chthoniobacterales bacterium
ACGCAAACGCCGACCTTCATGAATTTTCCGCTCGGGGTGACCAGCGGCAGCTACAATATGACCTTCGACATGACGTTGGCGAGCACGTGGAATCCAGCCTACGTGACGGCCAACGGCGGAACCACGGCCGGCGCGGAGGCAGCTTTCGTCAGCGCGGTGAATAGCGGGACGTCGTATCTTAATATTCACTCGACGACGTTTGGCGGCGGCGAAATTCGCGGCTTCTGGGCGCCAGTTCCGGAGCCGACAACCGTGAGCCTGCTTGCTGTGGCCGGCGGGTTGGGCTTGCTCGGGGCCTGGCGAGCGCGGCGGCGCGCCTGATTTTTTAGTCGGCTATTTTTCCAGCACGATCATCGCAACCGCGTGCTGGTCGGTGTGGCTGAGGGTAATCCAGACTTGAGCCACCCCGCGGGCGGCCGCGAGTGCTTTGGCGCCACCTTCGAGCACGACAAACGGCTGTCCACCTTCGTGCCGATGCACGTCGATATCCTTCCAGCCGATCGCTTTTCCAATGCCGGTGCTGAAAGCTTTCGAGACGGCTTCTTTCGCGGCGAAACGTGCTGCAAAATGGCGCGCGGGATATTTCATGGATTGGCAATAGGCGATCTCGCCATCGGTAAAAACGCGCTGGAGAAAGCGTTCGCCGAAGCGTTCGAGCGAATGCTCGATCCGTTGCGTTTCAACGAGGTCGACGCCGATTCCGAGGACGCTCATCCTTGGTAATTTTCCATCGCCGCGAGCATCTCACGCACGGCGGCATCGAAGCCGACGAAGACGGCGCGGGCGACAATAGAGTGGCCAATGTTGAGTTCGGAGAGCTTTGGGATTTTGTGGATGAGCGCGATGTTGCGGTAGTTGATGCCGTGGCCAGCGTTGACTTGGAGTTTGAAATTAACCGCACGGATCGCGGCTTCGCTGAGGCGTTCTAATTCCTGGCGCTCGACCTTTTCGGTGAAAGCGTTAGCGAGCCGGCCGGTGTGCAATTCCACCATCTCCGCGCCAAGATCGGCAGCGGCATCGATCTGCTCGCGCGCGGGATCGATGAAGAGGCTGACCCGGATGCCGGCGGCCTGAAAGCGCTTGATCGTGGGCGCGAGTTCGCGGCGATGAAGCACGAGATCGAGCCCGCCTTCAGTGGTGATTTCTTCTCGTTTTTCCGGAACGAGGCAGACTTCGTCGGGCACGAGGCGGAGGGCAAAATCGACGATCTCGGGCGTGTTCCCCAACTCGAGGTTGAGCTTAGTGATGATGTTTTCGCGCAGGCGTTCGAGATCGCGATCCTGCATATGGCGGCGATCGGCGCGGAGATGCGCGGTGATGCCATGGGCACCGGCTCTTTCACAAACGCCGGCAATGGCAATGGGATCGGGCTCAGCGTTTTTCGACTCCGGCATGCCGGCGTAACGCGCCTGCCGCAGGGTGGCGACGTGATCGATATTGACGCCCAGCTTTAGCTCGCTCATGCGGGTTCAATAGGAGCGAGCCGCGCGCGCCGGGCAAGGTGAATTGGTAGGGTTCGGCAGTGTCTGCAGAAGCCGGCAATGCATCCTTCCCCGGGATCCGCGCGTAACACTGGCGAAACAATGCTTCCTCACCTGAGGACGGTGTTGTTCCAAAAACAAAACAAACACATGAAGAAACTCACATTGATATGCACCGCGCTTCTGGCGCTCGCCGCAACCGCTCCCGCCGCCGACATGAACATCGTCGAAACGGCTAAGAGCACCGGCACCTTTAACACGCTCGTGGCCGCTTTGAACGCTGCTGGCAAAACCGAGATGTTGGAAGAAAAAGGCCCTTACACGGTCTTCGCACCGACTGATGAAGCTTTCGCCAAGCTGCCAAAGGGCACGGTGGAAAACCTCTTGAAACCCGAGAACAAAGAGAAGTTGGGCAAGCTTCTCGCCTACCACGTGATGAAGGGCGAAGTGATGGCCAAAGACGTGAAGACGATGATGGCTCCGACCGCTAACGGCGCGAAGCTCGACATCAAGGTCAAGGGCGACACCGTGATGGTGAATGACGCCAAAGTCGTGAAAGCGGACGTGAAAGCCTCGAACGGCGTGATCCACGTGATCGACAAAGTTCTGATGCCACCGAAAGCCTAAACCAAAGCAAAGTTAAAAAAAGAGCGCGGGAGGCGATTCGCCTCCCGCGCTTTTGCTTTTAGGCGAGGCGGAGCGACATCATCGGACTGGCTCCGGCGCGGAAGGTTCGCCTAACAACTGCCGACCGCACTTCGGACAGAGACCGTGTGACAGGTCGATCCCAAGTTCCTTCACACAATAATCCTCGAGCGAAAGCCAGTCGCCTTCGTATTCGAGTTTGCGGCACCACGCGCACATCGTCAGCAAATCTTCCAGGTAGCGAAAGCGGCGGACGATTTTGCGGGTAACGCCGTAAACGACGAGCCAGACCAGCCCGATCGCGATCGACTCGAGCGCGCTCTCCCGCCAGTTCATTTGCCACGCGCCACCAAAAAGCCGGCCCGGCAATCCGAGCAGTTCGTCCACCCACGAAAGGGCGACAAGAAAAATGAAGCCTATGCTCTCGATCCAGAGAATCCGACGCGCGTTCCGCTTGTTGGGAGTGAAAAATGACATCCGTCAGTGCTTGTAGCGAAGAGTGCTTAAGGGAAAAAACAACCGCAAAAAAGCGAAAATGGAACCACGCCCCTGCGAGTCATGATTTGGATTCCCGGCGAGGCTCCCGAATGCGGCGACCGGCCGCCGCGTCTTCGATCAGATGCGTCAGCCGTCGTCGACGTGTCGGCTCTTTTTTCGCACTCATGACCCACCACATTGCCGTCTTTTTATCTGAGGCTGGCTGGCCCTGGAAAAATCCCCACGACTGCTCGTGCGCGCGGAAGAGCTTCTCAAACTCGGGGGTGAACGTGTGGTTACCGCGCTGTTCGTAAGCGTAGATCCCGGACCGCGCGCCGACGCGGCGCGCAAAAGCCTCCAAACCGGCCGGACGCATCCGTCGCTGCCACGTGATACTCGGCCGTCCGGAGCCCTTCTTGTAAAACCCGATCCACTGCTC
>JBDUAE010000303.1:0-3032 GCA_040004805.1 Chthoniobacterales bacterium
GCGAAGAGCGGTTTCGCGCAATTCGTGCACAAGTTCTGGAGTTGCGCCGCATCGTGCCGCGAACCGCACGCGGTGCATTCCAGATCGATCAGAAATCCGCTCATCGCGGGCGCGCGAATGCCTTCATTTCGCGACCGGCGCCGGCGCTTTTTCGATCACCGGTGCTTCCAGGCCGCGCCGTTGCAAGAGGGGTTCGATCTTCGGATCGCGCCCGATGAAATCACGGAACAACTGCATCGCATCCTCGCTCCCGCCTCGGGAAAGCAGCTTCGCGCGGAAACGATCGCCGTTCTCGCGCTTTAAGCCGCCGTGTTCCTTGAACCAATCGACCGTGTCGGCATCCAGCACTTCGCTCCAGATGTAGGAATAATAACCAGCCGAGTAACCGCCGGCAAAAGTGTGGGAGAAATAAGTGCTGCGATAACGCGGCGGCACCACCGCGAGATCGACGCCGTGTTTCTTCAGGCTAGCCGCTTCGAACGCGAGCGTATCCGTCGGCACTTCCGCGGGCTTGAGTTGGTGCCAATCCTGATCAAGCCAGGTCGCGGCGAGATACTCCGTAGTCTTGAAGCCTTGATTGAATTTTTCCGCAGCGAGCACCTTGTCGAGTAACGCCTGCGGCATCACTTCGCCGGTCTGATAATGCTTCGCGTAGTTCTTCAGCACTTCCGGCCAGATCCGCCACATCTCATTGACCTGCGAGGGATATTCCACGAAGTCGCGCGGCACACTCGTGCCACTGAAGCGCGGATATTTCACATTCGAGAACATGCCGTGCAGGGCGTGGCCGAACTCGTGGAAAGCGGTCCGCGCTTCATCCAGAGTCAGCAAGGTCGGCTCGCCTTCGGGCGGCTTCGGAATGTTGAGATGATTGGCGATGACCGGCTTGCGATCGAGCAGCTTTGATTGCCCGACATAGGCAGACGCCCAGGCGCCGCCGCGCTTGGAGGGACGCGCGTAATAATCGGCGATGAAGAGCGCCATCGATTTGCCATCGGCATCGAAGACTTCGAAGACGCGAACGTCGGGGACATAAACCGGGAGATCTTTCCGTTCCTTAAAGGTGATGCCGTATTCCTTGGTGGCGGCGAAAAAGACGCCGTCGATCAGGACGTGATTCAATTCCAGATAAGGCCGGAGCTGCGCTTCATCGAAATCGTAGCGCTCTTTCCGCACCTGCTCGGCGTAGAAATCCCAATCCCACGAGGCGAGTTGAAAGCCGCCTTTCTGTTTGTCGATCACGGCCTGCATGTCGGCTATTTCTTTGCGCGCATTTGCGACCGCGGGCGGCGTGATGCCGTTCAGCATCTTGTTCACGTTCTCGACCGTCTTCGCGGTCTGATCTTCGAGCTGATAAGCAGCGTGGCTGGGATAGCCGAGAAGCGCCGCACGCTCCGCGCGCAACTTCGCGATCTTCGCAACGACTTCACGATTATCAAACGGACCGCCGTGGCTGTTCCGCGCGAGCGAAGCTTCCATAATCCGCTGCCGCAGCGCGCGGTTTTTCAGAGAATCGAGCGACGGCTGGCCGGTCGTGTTCATGAGACGGATGGCGAATTTACCTTCCTTCCCTTCTTCTTTCGCGGCCTTAGCCGCGGCCGCGATCGCATTCTCGGAGAGGCCGTCCAATTCCGCTTTGTCCTCGACGATAATGGAGGACGCGTTTTTCTCCTCGAGCACGTTCTGCGCAAACTTGGTTTGCAGGACCGCCAGCTCGGCATTCATCGCCTTCAACTTCGTTTTGTCGTCGTCGGAAAGTTTGGCGCCAGCGCGGACGAAATCCTTGTAATAACGCTCGAGTAGATATTTCGATTCGGGTTCGAGCTCGAGCTTGACCCGTTGCTCGTAAAGGGCCTGCACGCGCGCGAAGAGCGGGCCGTTTAGATGGATCGCGTCGTGGTGCGCGGCTAATTTAGGCGACAGCTCTTTGTCGATCTTCTGCATCGCCGCGTTGGTGTTGGATCCGTTGAGGTTCGAGAAAATTCGGTTGGCGCGATTCAGCAATTCGCCGCTGCGCTCCATCGCCACGATCGTGTTTTCGAAGGTCGGTTTCTCGGGGTTGCTCGCGATCTTCTCGATCTCCTGCAATTCCTCCGCCATCCCCGTTTCGATCGCGGGCTGGAAGTGCTCGTCCTTAATCTGATCGAACGGCGGGTAATGAAACGGCAACGTGCTTTCTTTCAGCAGCGGATTCTCGCTGTTGACCTCGGCTTTGGTCGCGGGAGTGGGAGTCGGATCGGCAGCGTGCGCGTAAGAAATCATGGAAAGAGAAAGCGCCAGCGCCCCGCGGCACAGGCTGATGGCAACGAGACGGGCGTGAGAGTTTTTCATGGATAATTCAATGGACCCCGATTTCTTACGGGAGTCGTCAACCGTCCGCAAGTTGCGCAACACCGGAGTTCACGCCCGCGCAAGCTTGGCCAGCGCCTCGCGGATTTGTGCGGGCGTCCAGGCTCCGAAACCGAACACGAGAGCCGGTGGAAGTTTGGCTTTTATGCAGAACCGCGAGAGCGGACTTATCTTGACTCCGAGCCCAGGCGCGGCCCGCTGCATTACGGAAAAATCCTTAGGCGAACGAAACCAGGCGAGCGCATGCAAACCGGCCCCGGCAATTTCCAAGGTGAAGCGATCGCCTAGCAATTTGTGGAAATGCTCGATGAAAACGTCGCGCCGTTCGGCATAAATTTTCCGCATTTTCCGCACGTGCGAAAGGTAGAAACCTTCGGTAATGAAACGAGCCAGGGTGGCTTGATCGATGGTGGGGGAATGTTGATCCATCGTGCTGCGGAGCTTGGCGACCGCGTCGGCCAGAGGAGCGGGAACCAGGAGATATCCTAGACGCAAAGATGGATAGAGAATCTTGCTCATGGTGCCCGCGTAAATGACCCGACCGCTGCGATCGAGTCCCTGCACACACGGAAGCGGTGGACCCCGGAAGCGAAATTCGGCGTTGTAATCGTCTTCCAAAATATAAGCCCCGCGAGTTTGGGCGAAGCGCAGCAAAGCCTTTCTCCGTTTCAGGCTCATCGTGA
>JBDUAE010000304.1:0-3029 GCA_040004805.1 Chthoniobacterales bacterium
CGCCGAAGAAGGTTGCCGCCTACGAAGCCGCCAAACTAGCAAGCGACTTCGACCCACAAAACCGCGACGAAAACAGTGACTACTACGTCGCGAAGCTTGATGAGTTAGTGAAGAAGTTTGGTGGGCTGGCGAAAAACAATGCCAAAGCCCCGCAGCAGGAGAGTCTCGCGCTCTAGCTGTCCCTCAGTCGATCCCAGTCATCGGGATCGAGTTTCTTGCGACTCGGCAACTGGTCTCGCGCTCCGTGTTTCACGGAGCGATCGCCCAGTAAAAACGCGCCGGCAGCGTGGAGGTGGCTGGATCGCGGAACGTGGCATCCGCCTCCGGATTCGGGATGCGCTGGAGGAGCGTCCAGTTCTGCAGATCGTCCGACCGCAGGACGTCGATGGGCCTGCCTGCTGGTCCCACCACGTGGCCGCCGAAGCGCTGTTTCAAATCGAAGCCTAACGAGTCCGTCGCAATACCGACCCGTTGAGCCGGCGACGAGACGCGGAAAATTGTCCCGTGAGCGGCCAGACCGCCTCCTTGCGTCAACCCGCAGAAGGCGCCGTCGGGCGCGGTGATGAGGAAACCGAACGGCGCCTGGCCCTGCAACGGATCGCCCGGAAACTGCGCGACCTCTTCATAGGCGCTCCCATCCGGGGCGAGCCGGAAAATTGAGCCCCGGCCGGCCGTTCCCCCGAATGGGAGCGCGCCGTAAATCTTCCCGTCGAAACCGGCGAGCAAGCGCTGACTGAAAGTCGTGGCCGAAAAGGTGTGCAGCGCTTGGAAATTCGATCCGTCCGCTTCGGCGGCAAAGAGGACTTCGGACGTAAAACCGTAGAGCCTACCATTCGGAGCCGCGAGCAGATCGGCGGGCGGATTCGTCGCCGGGTTCGCGCCCACGTTCACGTCGTGCAGCGGCATCAGGATCGATCCATCCTTTGTGAGACGGAAGAGCAGTGGGACCGTGCTGGTACCGTTACGGGTCGTCACGCCGTAGAGCAGATTATCGGGGCCTTCGGTGAGCGCGGCGGTGCCGGTGAACGAAGGAGCGGAACTCGTCAGCGTGCGGAGCAAGACGAAACCGCTTCCATTGGTGGCGATGCGAAAGATGCGCTCCGTCTTCGCCGAATTGGTATCAATCGCACCATAGAGAAGGCCGTCGCTTGCCAGGAACAAGGTGGCTCTGTCGGCTAAAATTCCGCTGGCAAAGGTTTGTAACCAGGTGAACGCGCCGGTTTTCGGATCGAAACGAAACACACCGGCGCCCGCATTGCTTTCCTGCCGCACGACGCCGTAAAGGGCGCCATCAGTGCCCGCGCAAAGCGCCTTCGGAACGAATGCCTGTTCCGCCGCCGGCCCGGTTCCGAAATCATGCTGCAGGGTGTAACCAGTTCCGTCAGCATTGATCCGAAAAAGAGTGCCGCGCCCTGCGATCCCGTCCTTATCCGTTAGCCCGTAGAGCCGCTGATCCGCGCCACGCACCAGCGTTATCGGAATCAGCGGAAATCCCTCGCTCGTCGGAAACGTGTGCACGGGCGCAAAGCCGGACCCATCTTTCGCGATGCGAAAGAGTATGTCGCTCTGTCCGCCCGTGGTGAAGCTGTAAAGAAGTCCATCCGGCGCTTCCACAACTCCAGTGGTCCCGCGGCCATTAAAAAACAACCGCCGCAACACCTGCCAGCCCGTGCCGTCTTTCCGAATTCGCCAGAGAAAACTCTGCGTTCCGAACCCGTCTTCCCCCGCCGCGCCGTAAAGAAAGCCATCACCACTTTCGAAAATCGGCGCGCGAAAATGCCCCTGCTCGGTGACCACCGTCGGGGAATAAATTACTTCGAATCCGTTCCCGTTTTCCTGCAGGCGATACACCATTCCGAAGCCATTCGCGCCCCCGCGATTTGTCACGCCGTAGAGCATTCCGTCGCTCGCCCGCAGCACCCCGCCTTCCGCTTCCGTCGAACCGAAAGTCGTCGGAGGAAAAGTCACGAGGGTTTGGAAGCCGGTTCCGTTCGTCTCGAGCCGATAAATCGTGTCGAAAGTCGTCCCGAAAAGCTGGCCGACCGCGCCGAAGGTTAAAGGCGATGAAGGATCAATGACCGTCGCGAGGATTTGAAATCCAGCACCGTCGCGCCCGATCCGAAAGAGCGTCCCGGTCGATGGCGGCGTGTTCGATCCGCCCGTCACGTAGATGCCGTAGAGCAATCCATCCGGCCCCGCGCGCAGCCAGTTGATTCTTCCAAAAACGCCGCCCTGCTCCGCTCCCGGCGGAAAGGTGAAGACCAAGCGGTAATCGCTCCCATCCGTCGCTAACGAATAAAGCACCAGGCGCGGATTCAAAGCCAGACCGTAGAGCCGCCCATCGCCCGCTTGCAGGAACGCGCTCCCCATCGGTGAGCCGCCATCCGTTCCGCCCACGAAATGCCGGAGCACGAGATAAGACGAATCAGTAGGCTGAAAGCGATAGACGACACCTTTGCCAAACGTTCCGCCAATCCGCGTGGTACCATAGAGCGCACCGTTCGCGCCCAAAATAGGCGGATCCTCCGGTTGGCGTCCTCCTTGTGGATCGCGCTGCCCAAACGAGTAAAGATCGCGCTGCTCGAAGGTATCGGCGGACGCCACCGCGGGTGAAAGCCAACTAATCAGTGCAAGCGCGAGGCCGACAAAGAAGCGACTTAAACATCTTGTCGAGAATCGCATCACTTCATGATGACAAAGCGCGGAGCGTCGAAAAGCTCATTCCCGCGCACGGTTAAAAAAACACCGCCTCATCGCCGGGGGAGTGAAGCCAGTGACTGCGTCTGAGAATGTCACATTATTGTCTGCTAGAGTTTGGTTGGCTCGTTAGGCCGGTGTCCCGCGCCGGACGAGGACGGGCGAACCTTCCGCGATGAAGGCGGAGGCCGGGGTCGCGTTTAGTATTTCGACAAACTGCTCGCCGTAGAGCGAAGACACGTTGGCTTCGAAGGACCAACTCGTGGCCGACCGCACCTGCCAGCGCGGGTGTTCCACCTGGTACTCACTCGTGGTCGCGCGGCGCTTCGTGT
>JBDUAE010000046.1:0-10181 GCA_040004805.1 Chthoniobacterales bacterium
GGCAGGTAATTTATAATGCCACCCGCCAGCTCGTATTGCGGAGCGTGGATGGAATCGTTTTCGTGGCCGATTCGCAGTGGGAAAAGATGGAGGAAAACGTCGAGAGCTTTAAGAATCTCGAGGATAACCTCGCGAAGCAAAACATCTCGATCGATGAGATTCCTTACGTGGTGCAGTACAACAAACGCGATTTAGAAAACGTCGCGCCGACGAATTATCTGGAGTACGTGCTGAATAATCGGAAGCGGCGAGTGCAGAGCTTCGAGGTGATTTCGAGCACGGGCCAAAATGTCTTCGCTTCGCTCAATGCGGTTTCGCAGATCCTCCTGCACAAATTCAGCAAACAGAGCGACACGCCGCCGAAAACCGCGCCGCCCGTAGCGGTGCCGGTAGAGCCCGGCCTGTCCGCAACCGAGGGAGCCGTAGCTTGAACGCGATTCCCTGCCTAACGATTGAAGATGTCGCGTCGCTTGACGGCGTGCTTGCAGATTTTCTGGAGAAATCGGAGGCCAAACTCACGGTCGTGATCGACCGGGGCGGCAACGTGATTTCGCAGTATGGCGATATCACGGTGATGGACGTCACAATCATCGCCGCGCTCGCCGCGGGCTCGTTTGCCGCGACCGCGGAATTGGCGCGACGAATCGGCGAAGTGGAGTTCAACGCGCTTTATCATCAGGGCAATGGCAATCACATCTTCATGAACTCCGTGGACGAAGAGACAATTATGATCACCGTCTTTGGTCATCGCACCACCGTGGGCTTGGTGCGGTTCTACTCGACTAGCGCAGCGCAGAGCGTGGGCGAGCTTTTGAAAAATCTTTCCAGCGGCGGGCACGGCTTCTCTTTCGAAGCCTCGGATATTACGGCGACGCCAATTTTCGCCGACGTCGCGCCGTCGGCCTGATTACTCAGCAAACAGACTGCACTCTAGTCGGTAAATTCTTTGGCGACGAGAGTGGCGTTGTGGCCGCCAAAGCCGAAGGAATTATTTAGCGCGACGCGCACTTTTTTTTCTTTGGCGACGTTGGGGGTGTAATCCAGATCGCATCCGTCGTCTGGGTTATCGAGATTAATGGTGGGCGGGATGACGGAGTCGCGCATGGCGAGCGCGCACACTGCCATTTCCACGGCGCCGGCGCCGCCTAACAAGTGGCCGGTCATGGATTTAGTGGAGCTGACGGCAAGGTGCCTGGCGTGTTCGCCGAAGACGGTCTTGATCGCGCGCGTTTCGCAGAGATCGCCGAGACCGGTGGAGGTGGCGTGGGCGTTGACGTAATCGACTTCTTCGGGCCGGAGGTGGGCGTGCTGCAAAGCCATCCGCATCGCGCGCACGGCGCCGCTACCATCGGGTGGTGGAGCCGTCATATGGTAGGCGTCGGCCGAGAGGCCGTAGCCGGCGAGCTCGCAATAGATTTTCGCGCCGCGCGCTTTGGCGTGTTCGAGTTCTTCCACGACGACGACGCCAGCGCCTTCGCTCATGACGAAGCCATCGCGGTCGCGGTCCCAGGGACGAGAGGCGCGGGTGGGATCGTCGTTGCGAGTGCTAAGCGCTTTCATGGAAGCGAAAGCGGCGACGCCGGTGGGAACGAGGGAGGCTTCCGAGCCGCCGGCGAGAAAGATATCGGCGTCCCCAAATTTAATCATGCGCCAGGATTCGCCGATAGCGTTATTCGAAGTGGCGCAGGCGGTGACGATGCACAGGTTCGGTCCTTGCAGGCCGTATTCCATCGAGATCAAGCCGCTGGCCATGTTGCTGATGAGCATGGGAATCGTGAATGGTGAGACGCGCGAAGGGCCTTTCGTGATGACGATGCTGTGTTGGTCTTCCAACGTTTTCAAACCGCCGATGCCGCTGCTCACGATGACGCCGAAGCGTTCGCGATCGGTCTTTTCGAGATCGATGCCGCTGTCTACTTTGGCCATTTTCGCCGCGGCCATCGCGAGTTGGGCGAAACGGTCGGTCCGGCGGGCGTCTTTCGGGCTGTTGAAAAAATCTTTCGGATCGAAATTGCGGACCTGGCCGCCAATCCGGCAATCGTAGCCGGTGGTATCGAAGGCATCGAGAACACCGATGCCGCTAACGCCGTTCTTGATATTATCCCAAAAGGTAACGAGATCGTTTCCGACAGGAGTGACGACACCGAGGCCTGTGATGACGACTCTGCGATTGTTCATGAGTGGGGGTGAGTGAAACCGAGAAACGGCAGCGGCGACAGTTATTTTAGCGTGTGCCCATGCCGACGCTTTGCACGGTTTGGAACAGCTTGCCTTCCGTTTTGATCGAGGGCGCGATGATGATTTCGGTTTGTTGAAACTCGGGCAGGGTGCGGGCGCCGACGTTACCCATGCAGGTGGTGATGGCGCCGACGAGGTTCTGGCTGCCGTCGTCGACTTCGGCGGGGCCGAAGAGAATCTGTTTGAGCGAACCGGTCGCGCCGACTTTGATGCGCGTGCCGCGGGGTAAATTAGCGTGCGGTGTGGCCATGCCCCAGTGGTAACCATTGCCCGGGGCTTCGTAGGCTTTGGCGAAGGCGCTGCCGACCATGACTGCATCGGCACCGCAGGCCAACGCTTTGCAAACGTCTCCGCCCTTGCTCATGCCACCATCGGTAATGATCGGGACGTAGCGCGAACTCTTCTTAAAATAAGCGTCACGCGCGGCCGCGCAGTCGACCGTGGCGGTAACCTGTGGCACGCCCAAACCCAGCACGCCGCGAGAGGTGCAGGCGGCGCCCGGTCCGACGCCGATGAGGACGGCAGCGGGTCCGCATTCCATGATCTCGAGGGTGACGTCGTAGCCGACAGTGTTGCCGACAATGATCGGGATGCGCATCTCGCGGCAGAATTTCGCGAGATCGAGCGATTTATATTCCGTGGAGATGTGCGTGACGGTGGAGACGGTACTTTGCACGACGAAAACATCCGCGCCTGCTTCCTGGGCGATGGCGCCGTATTGCTCGGCTTTTTGCGGAATGGAACTGACGGCAGCGATCGCACCAGCATCCTTAATCTGGCGGATGCAGGCGGCGATCAGATCTTCCTTCACCGGCTCGGTGTAAATTTTTTGGAGCAGGCCAGTGATCTCAGCCTTATCGGCCTCGACGATTTTCTTCAGGACTTCCTGCGGATTCTTATAGCGCGTCTGGACGCCTTCGAGGTTGAGCACGGCGAGACCGCCGAGTTTGCTCATCTCGCAGGCGAACTTGACGTCGACCACGCCATCCATCGCGCTGGCGAGGATAGGGATTTTTAATTCAATCGGATCGCTGTCGCGTCGCGGAATGCGGAAGACGGTGTCGACTTCGTTGGGATTGATGGTGACCCGTCCGGGGACAAGCGCGATCTCGTCAAAGCCATAGGTGACGCGCGCCTTTCGATTTCTGCCAATCCACATTCCCATAAGATTAAATTTGTTCTGGTTTAAATCGTTCGTTCAAGCTTCCACACCGTGGACACCGCGGAAGCAGGACAGGCGTGCGATCCTCGAACTCGAAGGCGCAGATCACGCAACGCAATCGGTAACGCAAAGCCCGGCGTTCCCGCCGGCGGCGATTCCACTCCCCGACTATCCAGAGGAGAAAAACTGCCGCAAGAAAAACCAGTAAATAGATCGTGACCAACGCGGTCAGGCTAACGCGGATCACGGCGCGGGCGCTTCGGGCGAATGTTTTGCCGGGGGCGAGAGATCGCTGCCCCACTGAATCGTGGCGGTGGTCCAGATTGACTCGTCATCGCGTATGGCCTTCGCGGGCATCGCCGGAAAGCGGCTCAGCAGCAAAACGCGGCGAGCCTGTTCGTCCAAAGCGGGATCGCCCGATGAATGTTCGAGGAAGCAATTTTGCACCGTGCCGCGCGCACCGATGGCGATGCGAAATTCGGCTGCCGCCGGTGGGTCGGCACTGGAGGCGTTGAACTGCAATGGCGGCAAAACGGGCGCGCCGAGTGAAGCGGCGTCGGCAACAGCGAATTGCACCCGGCTGTGGACGAGTGGCGCGGGAGTCGGCGCTGCCGGCCGGGGAAGCGGGACGGGGCCGGGGGGTTGGGCGCTCGGGATGCGGAGGTCGGCGCGGAGCGGCGGCAACTGTTGCAAGGCGGGCTCGTGGCGAAGATAGGAAGGAACGTGCGCCGGTTCTGCCGGAAGCGAGGCCAGAGAATCGGTGGGCCGCTGCGTAGTGGATGCGAGCGCGGGATCTTCCGCCTCCAGCCAGCGCAAAAGGACGCGCCCCGGTTCGGTGTCGGCTGTGATCAGATCAATCCGGGCTGGAGGCGGCGAAAGCGCGACCGTGACCGGATAGACGATTTGGAAAAGATAAAAGCAAAGCGCGTGGCCTGCGGCCGAGGCCGCGAGGAATCCGAGCAGTGGAACTTTCCGCCGTGCCGGCGCGCTCCAGTCGAAGATCGGAGCAAATTCCGCCGTCCTCATGGCGCGGGCGAAGCCGCGAGCGCGACCGAGGTGATGCCATGTTCGAGGGCCGCATTCGTTACCGCCACGACCACCTCATAAGGCGTGAGGCGGTCAGCTTTAATAATTACCGGCCGGCCGGCGGTTTTCGCGGCATCGAGGAGCGGACCGAGATCGCGCAGCGCCACTTTTTGATCGCGAAAATAGACCGCCGGACTGGGCCCGCCGGTAATGCTGATGATCTGCGGATTGACCTGCGGCCCGAGGGTGAAACGTGAAATTGGGAGTGAAACCGTAACTCCAGGCTGAAGAATAAAATTGGAGCTGAGCAGAAAAAATAAAATGAGGAGAAAAAGAACGTCGATGATCGAGATCACACCGATCCAGCCAAAATGGAATTCGTGTGTGCGGGCTAGTTTCATCGACTCCTCTGTGCGGATCGCGCCGCTGAACTCAGCGGTCTGCCCGATGTTCACGTTCGCCAGCGCTCGGGGAGGTGGAGGGCTGAAAGGTGATGATGTCGCTCATCGGTTCGTGATCGGTTAACAAATGCACGATCTCGATGCCGGCCCGTTCCATTTCGTGCATGATCGTGTTCACCCGCGAGGAGAGATAGCTGTAGGCGACGAAGGTGGGCGTAGCTACGACCAGCCCGGCGGCGGTGGAGAGCAGACTCTTGTAAACACCGCTCGAGAGTTCGGTCACGCTGGCGTACCCGCCATTGGACGCGATGGTGCCAAAGGCGTCGATCATGCCCGCGACGGTCCCGAGCAATCCGAGGAGAGGGGTGAGGAAAGCGATGGTGGCGAGCACGCTGAGAAAGCGTTCCAGCTTTGGGACTTCGAGTTGGCCGGCCTCCTGCACGATTTCGCGCAGTTCCGTGCGCGGCGAATCGTGTCGGATAATCGCGGCGTGAATGACGCGGGCAACGGGACCGGGCGTGCCGGCGGATTCGTGCAGCGCCTCGGCGAAGTTGCGTCGCGTGATGAGATTGGAAAGACCCTGGAGAAATTCCCCCACGTGAATCGTGGCGCGGTGGAAATAGAAGAGCCGTTCCGCGAAGACAGCGATGGAAATAATGCTGCAGAACAGGATGGGCCACATGAGGAGGCCACCCTTCTGGATGTAATCGATCATCCGAGTCCTTCTTAGCCGCCTTTAGCGCAGGGAGCAAGCCGGGAGAAAACAATCAAGAGCCCGGGCCATTATTTACATTGACCGCTGGTACGCAAAGTGGTTAGGAATGGGTGGTAGTGGGGTGAAATGGCAAACCCCTCGCGTGGCATGGAATCCGACTCTAACAAACAAACTTCCTACGTCGGCGTCTTCCATCCTACGATTGACGACAAGAATCGCATCACGATTCCTGCCTGTTGGCGCGGGGATGGGTCCCAGGATTTCATCATTGTGCCCGAGCCGCAGGGCCAGTTTCTCCTCATCCTTTCCCCGGAGGAATTCGAGCGCGCGCTTAGTCTCGCGGAAGCCAGATCCTCCGCGCGCGACTTCCGAGTTTTCTCACGCCAATTTCATGCCCGGGCCCAGCATGGTTCCTCGGATAAACAGGGTCGGCTGGTCCTGCCCGATCAGGCCTGCAAGGAGCTCGGCCTGCAGGGTGAGATTGCTTTTAACGGCGCGCGGGGACGGTTCGAACTCTGGAACCTGCAAAAGTGGAAACGCGCGTACGCAGAAGAGACATCTACTTATCAACACGTCGCGATGGAGAGCGGTCTCTAGGGCCCGAGCGAAATGAACGCATTGCTTTTTGAACGTCCGGTCTGGTTCGCGACCGGGCCGCTGGTCATCGAGGAGGAGGCGCACGAAATGGAGGATTTTACCTATCACCGTCCGGTTCTGGCTGCGGAAGTGGTCGAGCTGCTCGCGCCACGGCCGGGCGCGCTCGTCGTCGATGGCACCTGCGGGGGCGGCGGACACGCGGAGGCGATTCTACAAACCGGCGCCGACATTCTCGGACTCGATCAGGATCCGGACGCGATCGCTTACGCGGGCGAACGGCTCGCGCAATTCGGAGGCCGCGTCACTCTGCGGCAGGCAAATTTTCGCGAAGCCGGTTCCGTTCTGGACGAGCTGGGAATCACGCGGATCGGTGGGGCGCTGCTCGATCTCGGAGTTTCCTCGCGCCAACTCGAAAACGCGGATCGCGGCTTCAGCCTGATGCGGAATGGGCCGCTCGATATGCGGATGGATCCGCGCCGGGAATTAACCGCAGCCGACGTTATTAATGGTTACGGCGAAGAGGAGTTGACGCAGCTCTTCCGTGATCTCGGGGAAGAGCCGGCCGCGCGCCGCATCGCGAGCCAACTTGTGAAACAGCGCAAGACCGAGCCCTTTCGCGAAACCGTGCAACTGGCGCGCGCCGTGGAGAAGATCGTCTGGCGGCATGGGCGGCGACATCCGGCTACACAAGTTTTCCAAGCTCTCCGCATGGAAGTGAACGACGAACTGGCGGCGCTCGAAGCCGGTTTACACGCGCTCACCGCACGGCTGGAAAGCGGCGCGCGGATCGCCGTCATCACCTTCCATTCCCTGGAAGACCGCATCGTGAAAAACTTTTTCCGGGATCGCAGTCGCGCCTTTCTCGATCGCCCGGAATGGCCGGAGCCGCGACCGAATCCCGACTATCAATTTAAGCCCGTCACTTCGAAGCCGATCGAGCCGGGTGCCGACGAACAACGCCTCAACTCCCGCTCGCGCAGCGCCAAGTTGCGTGTGGCCGAAAGGATCTAAATGCAACGCCAACGCCGCAAAGAATACAACACCGTCAACGCCGCTTCGCTCGCGCGCTGGATCATTGTCTCCGTCTTTCTCGCCGCCATCGGCTTGATCTACGTCTACCAAAGCGTGCAACTGGATCACCTCGGGAATCAGCAGAAAAAGCTGGAGACCGAATTGGCAGCGGCGCGTTTGCAAAACGTGGAGGCGAAAGGCCAGATCGCCGCCCTGACCTCCCGCGGGGCGCTGCAACGCCGGTTGAAGGAAGGTTATTTGAAAATGATTCCGATCACGGAGCGCAACATCGTGCGACTGACGCCGTTGACTGTGCCGGGTGAGGATGCCGTGCAACCGGTCGCGAACCAGCGGGCCGGCCGATGAAGTGGAACAGCCGGACGCGTTGCGCGCTGATTTGCGTCGTCTTCACGATGCTCTTCAGCCTGTTTTCGTTTCGGCTGGTTTACCTCCAAATCGCTAAGCACGGCGAATATTCCCGCCTGGCTGCGGAAAAACATGGCCAGAAGCAGACAATCTACGCCGAGCGCGGCGCGATTTTGGATGCGAACGGCGAAGTGCTCGCGCACAACGTGCCGGTACGGCGGGTCGTGCTGGACTGCTCACACGTGAATAACGCCGCGGCCCTCCTCTCGATCCTGGTCGAAGCGCTCAAACTTCCCGAAGACGAGCTTTCGGAAAAGCTGGCCAGCGGTCGGAAGTATGTGGTGCTGGAGCACGAATTTCCGCCTGCGGCCGCGACCGCGTTGCAAGAGAAACTGCGTGCGAAGCATCTTAATGGCATCGAGTTTTTCCCCGATTCGGTGCGGAATTATCCGAATGGGCAGATGCTCTGCCACGTCATCGGTTTCACTGATTCCGAACATAAAGGAATCCAAGGCGTGGAAGGTTCGCAGGAGTCCTATTTACACGGGCAGGACGGCTTCCGTTTCATCGAGCGCAATCGCGCGGGCGTGGAATTGGTGACGTATCGCGGCCAGGAACTCTCCCCGCAGGATGGCTACCGCGTCAACCTCACGGTCGATCTCAATTTGCAGAACATCGTCGAGAACGAAATCGACGCTGCCATGCGCGAGTACGAGCCGGAAAAGGCCACCATCATCCTGATGCGACCCGAGACCGGTGAAATCCTGGCCATGGCCAACCGCCCCGCCTTTGATCTTAATGAGCGCTCAACCGCAAAGGATGAGCAGAAGAAGAACCGCGCCATCATCGACCAGATGGAGCCCGGCTCTACCTTCAAAATCGTGACCGCGGCGGCGGCCCTAAACGAAAAGAAAGTCCGGCTCGACACCACGGTTTTTTGCGAGAACGGGCTCTGGAATTTCGCCGGTCTTCCGCTGCACGATCACCATCCTTACGGCGAGATGACGGTGCAGGATATCCTGGTCAAATCGAGCAACATCGGTGCGGCCAAGCTCGCGCTCTCGATCGGCGAAGAGAAATTCTACGAATACATTCGGCGCTTTGGTTTTGGGGAACGGACCGGGATCGAACTGCCGGGCGAAATCAACGGCGTTGTGCATCCCCTGCGGGATTGGAAGCGCAGTTCGATCACGCGCGTTCCGATGGGGCACGAAGTAGCGGTCACGCCGCTGCAAATGATGGTGGCGATGGCGGTGATCGCGAACGGCGGCAAGCTCGTGACTCCGCGAATCATCAAATCGGTGACGAAGCCGGATGGCGAAGTTTTCACCAACCCGGCGCCGGCGGTGTTACGTCAGGTCATCAGCCCGGAGACGGCGAAACTCGTGTCGACCGCGCTGCGTGGAGTGGTGAGTGATCGAGGCACTGCGGTGGGAGCGGCGGTCCCCGGATTCACGGTCTGCGGAAAAACGGGAACTGCCGACAAGTTGAATCCCAAAGGCGGCTACGAGAAAGGCAAATACGTCGTCTCTTTTTCCGGCTACATGCCAGCCGAACATCCGGCCTTTGTCGCGCTCGTAGTTTTAGACGACGCCAAGACCAAAGCCGAACTCAATTACGGCGGAACTGTGGCGGGTCCCATCTTCGCGCGCATCGCAGAAAAGGCGGCACGCTATCTCGATCTCGAGCCGCAACAGGAAATCCGGAAAGCGGTCCCAGTGGGACAAGTCGCTTCCACTAATTCGACCCGTCGTTGAGCGCGATGGGTCTCTCTTTCTCAAACGCATGCTGCTGAAAACTTTGCTCCCCGCCCTCGAAACTCGCGCCGTCGTCGGCCCGATCGATCGCGCGGTGGACAGCATCGCGTATGACTCGCGCCGCGTGCAGAAAAACAGCCTCTTCGTTGCTCTGCGCGGCGAGAAAAGCGACGGCCACCAGTTCATCAACCAGGCGATCGAAAGAGGCGCGTCCGTCATCGTCGCGGAACGCGAACCGCAGCAAGGACCCGCCACCTGGGTGCAAGTAGCCGACACGCAGCCAGCTCTGGCCGATTTATCCGCCGCCTTTTTTGATCGACCGTCGCGTCGGCTAAAATTAGCCGCCGTTACGGGCACGAATGGCAAGACGACGACGACGTTTTTAATCAAGCACATCTGCGAGAACGCAGGTCTGCGCTGCGGCCTCATCGGCACCGTTCGCTACGAAATCGGCGAACGCGTTTTGCCGGCCGTACGCACAACCCCGTTCGCGCTCGAGTTGCAAGAACTGCTCGCGCAGATCGTAAACGCCGGCGGCAAAGCGGCCGCGATGGAAGTTTCCTCGCACGCCATCGCGCAGGAGCGGATCCGCGGCGTGGAATGGGACGTCGCCGTCTTCACGAATCTCACGCAAGACCACCTCGATTTTCACGGGACGATGGAGAATTATTTTGAGGCGAAGGTGAAACTCTTCACTGATCTCGCGCGACAAACGCATAAGAAAAAATCCGTAGCCGTCGTCAATCTCGATGATCGTTACGGCGAGAAATTAATCGGCCGCCTTCCGAAAGATTTCCCGGTCGTGACCTATGGCCTGGGCGTGCGCGCCGACTTCCGCGCTTCCAATTACCGACCGGAATTCGCCGGCAGTTCCTATCAGCTCGATGCCCGTGGAAAAAGCTATCTCG
>JBDUAE010000305.1:0-3028 GCA_040004805.1 Chthoniobacterales bacterium
GCCGCGCGCGACTTGCTCATCCAGGGATTTATTTCGTACTGGATGCTGTAGTGATCCGGCGGGCAAAGAAGCAGGCGGCGCATAAATTATTTTTTAGCCGACACGGTCTCGTCGCTCTCGAGGTGCTGGCAAAGTTCGCGCAGGAATAATTCCACATCCGTCACGAGGCCGAGCGCCTGGAAGCTCCGCGGATCCGTGAGTTTGCTGACAGCAGCGGGATTAATATCGACGCAGAGCGTTTTCACTCCGGCGGGCAGAAGACTCGCTACCGCCATCGAATGCAGGAGCGTCCCCATCATGAGCGCAATCGCGACGCCATCGAGATGTTGGCGGATCGCTTCCTGCGCCGCGACCGAGTCGGTAATCACGTCGGGCAGCGGTCCGCTATCGCGAATGGAACCGGCGAGGATAAACTTCACATCGTTGCGGACGCAGGCGTGGAGAATTCCTTTCGTCAGGACGCCGCTCTCGACCGCGGCCGCGATCCCGCCGGCGCGACGGATGACGTTAATCGCGCGCATATGATTTTCGTGGCTGCCGGCGGCGGGCGCGCCGCTCTCCAAATCCACCCCGAGCGCGGTACCGAAGAGCGCGTTCTCGATATCGTAAACGGCGAGGGCGTTTCCCGCGCAAAGCACATCCACGTGGCCACGCTGGATCAGTTTTTCCAGATGCTCGGCCGCGCCGGTGTGCACGACGGCGGGGCCGGCCACGAGCAGCGTCTTCTTTCCCGCCGCGCGTGCGCGTTTGAATTCCCGCGCCGTTTCGCGGATGACCGCGCTCTTCGGTTGCTCGACCGAGATATTAGTAGTGATGAATTCGAAGGCGTCGGTGCGATCGGTCGAACGTTCTGCCGGAGCGACGCGGACACCTTTCTGGCCGGTCACGATCTGCATCCCGGCTTTCACGTCGTGAAATCTGACCGCGGTCGCGGCTTTCGTATCCGGGTCGACCGCGATCCCGCAATCCATCATCGCCGGGCTTGCTTCCAGCTCGTGGCCGCCGAGTCGGATAAAAGTGCGCTGGTTGGTGGTGACGTAAAAATTATCGGGGAAAACTCCGTCGGCCGGCGCGGGCGCGAGCTTTACGTCGGCCCGCTCCACCACGGCGGCGCCGTGTTGGCGCAGGCGCAAAATGATGTCGTTGAGAGCTTCTTTCCCCGGGGCCGAGACTTCGATTTTCGCGAAACTCTGATCGACGCGGTTCTGGCCGATCTTGATATCGCGAATCTTAAACGCGCCGCCGCGGGTCAGAATTTCATCGAGCACCTTTGGCAGAATGAGGGAATCGATGATGTGGCCACGGAGTTCGACGGTTTCGGAAGGCATGCGGCGGGACTTTAGCCCAAGGCCGCAAGCGCGCCAACTCTGCACACCGACGTGCGCTTAATCCTTATCGTTCGGGAGTTTCCGAGAAGAAGCCGGTAAGGGGACTAGTCGCGCTGGCCGTGGCGCGCGTTTCGGCGAGGCCGAGCTCGAAGGCTTCACGGCCGGCTTCCACGGCTTTGCGAAAGGCGTGCGCCATCCGGCTCGGGTCGGAGGCAATGGCGATCGCGGTGTTTACGAGCACGGCGTCCGCGCCCATCTCCAACGCCTCCGCGGCCTGGCTGGGCGCGCCGAGACCGGCATCGACGACGACGGGAACGGTCGCCTGTTCGATAATGATCTCGATTTGCGCGCGGGTTTCGATCCCGCGATTGCTCCCGATGGGCGAGCCCAGCGGCATCACGGTCGCGGTGCCGACATCCTGCAAGCGCTTCGCTAGAACTGGATCGGCGTTGATATAAGGCAGCACCACGAAGCCTTCTTTCACCAGAATCTCGGCTGCGGCCAGCGTCTCGACGCCATCTGGCAGGAGGTAGCGCGGGTCGGGATGAATCTCGAGTTTGACCCAATTCGGCAAGCCGGCGGTGACGGCGAGGCGCGCTAGCCGCACGGCTTCGGCGGCGTTGCGCGCGCCGCTCGTGTTCGGCAGGAGCAGGTAACGCTGCGGATCGATAAATTCGAGGATATTGGCGAACGGATCCTTCTTCCCGGAGAGGTCGGCGCGGCGCAGGGCGACGGTGACAATCTCGGTCCCGCTCGCAGCGAGGGCGTCGCGCATTAACTCGTTAGACGCGAATTTTCCGGTGCCCAGGAGCAGGCGGGACGCGAAGTCGCGTCCAGCGATTTTGAGCGGGGTGGAAAGGTCGGCCACCGGGGATGCTACCACAATACTACGCGGCCTCGAAGTCGCTCTGCGTCGCGCGGTAGGTAACCGCCCGCCTGTGCCTCGGGATGAATGTGCGATATTGGACGAATGGCGATAACGAGTGATCAGGCGCGGATGCGCATCCACCGCGGTGATATTACGCGACTCGAAGTGGACGCGATCGTGAATGCGGCGAACAGCAGCCTGCTCGGTGGAGGCGGCGTAGACGGCGCGATCCACCGTGCGGCGGGGCCGGAGTTACTGGTAGAATGCCGGACGCTGGGCGGATGCGAGGTGGGGGAAGCGAAGCTGACGCGCGGATACAATTTACCGGCACGCTTCATCATTCACACGGTGGGCCCGATTTGGCGCGGCGGGGAACGCAATGAAGCGGAGTTGCTGGTGAATTGTTATCAAAATTCGCTGGCGCTGGCGTTAAAGCAGGGACTGAAGACGATCGCGTTTCCGGCGATCAGTTGCGGCGCGTATCGTTATCCGATCGAGGAGGCGGCGGAGATAGCGGTGGAATGCACCGCGCGTTTTTTGCGCGGAGATGACACGTTCGAGCGGGTCGATTTCGTGGTGACGAGCGACGAGATTCAGCGCGCCTACGAAACCGCGGTGCGGGCGTTGATTAGTTAGCCGACAGCGGATTGGAACGGATGGAGCGGCTTCCGATTTATGAGCTGGAGGACGCCATCGTCTCTGAGTTGCGCTCCCAGCCGCGGCTAATCCTACAGGCGCCGACGGGTTCCGGAAAGTCGACGCAGGTGCCACAAATGTTGCTCGAGCACGGGCTGCTCGGCGAGGGCGAGGTGGTGATTTTGCAACCGCGCCG
>JBDUAE010000306.1:0-3009 GCA_040004805.1 Chthoniobacterales bacterium
ACCCTGGCCGCTGATTGAGTTCGCGGCGCGCGACCGAAGCGGCTCGACAATCTTCCGGAAGCTCGGGAGGCTTCCACCCCTTCGCGCGCCCGCGTTTTAGATCCGATCGAGAAAAATTTTGCCGACATGAAGAACGACGAACGACCACTGATCGGCGGCATCCGCACGCGCATCTTTTTTCTCTCGTTCACTCTCCTTTTCTTCGAGCTGCTCTGCATTCGCTGGATTCCGGCCTACGTCCGTTATCTCAGCTATTTCACGAATTTCATTCTGCTCGCCTCCTTCCTCGGGATGGGTCTGGGAATTCTGGCCGCACGCCGAACGATTTTTCGTTTTCCGCCATTTGCGGTCATGCTTTGTCTCCTGGCCGGAGTCGTGGCGCTCAACCGATTCGAGCTCAACATCGCCAGCACCGACGTGCTCTACTTTGGCTCCGGCACCACCGGCGTCGCGCGCGCGGAAAGCTTCATCCTGCTGCCGCTGATCTTCACCTTCGTGGCCGCGGCGTTTATCCCGCTGGCACGGTCGCTCGGGTTCCTCTTGACCAAGACGGAGCCGTTAACTGCTTACACTTTCGACATCGCCGGCGGCCTGGCCGGGACCGCGGCGTTCTTCCTCATCGCCTATTTTTCGCTCCCGCCGGTTTATTGGTTTCTCACGCTCGGCCTACTGGTCCTGGCATTGGAGGAGCGCCGCGCGTTGCTCCGCACCGGTTTGCTCGTCACCGCAGCGGCCGCGATCGCATTTTTCCTGCAACAACACACCTATTGGTCTCCGTATTACAAGATCACGCTGACGCCGGCGCAGCCGAGCGGATACCAGTTGGACGTCAACGGCATCGGTCATCAAAGCATGATCCCGTGGCAGGCGAAGGAGCCGTTTTATCGCCGCGTCTACCAACTCTTTCCCGGAGATTCTTTTCAACACGCCCTCATTCTCGGCGCCGGGACCGGTTCCGATACTGCGACCGCGCTCGCGAATGGAGTCAAAGAAATCACCGCGGTCGAGATCGATCCGGTCATTCAAAAACTCGGCACAGAGTTGCATCCCGATCGACCCTATTCCGATCCGCGGGTGCATTTGGTGAATAACGATGGGCGCGTCTTTCTGCGGCAGACGAAGGAGAAATACGATCTCATTATCTTCGCGTTACCGGATTCGCTGACCCTGACTTCCAGCATCGCGAATCTTCGGCTCGAGAGTTTTCTCTTCACCCAGGATTCGCTTGCCGCTGCCCGCGCCGCGCTCGCGCCGGACGGTGTTCTCGTTCTCTACAATTACTATCGCGAGCCGTGGCTGATCGAAAAACTGGCCAGCATGGTCGGGCGCGCGTTCGGCCGGCCGTCGTTTGTTTCCACCTACGGCGGCCACGGACGCGGTGCGGTCATCATCAATGGACCGCGTTTGGCGGAACTATCGGGGAAGGAAATTGCGCCGTATCACGAGGACACGACCCCGCAGGCGGCGACAGAATTACGCGTCACCGGAGAAGGCTATATGCCGATAACCGAGATCCCGCCCTCGACCGATGACTGGCCGTTCGTTTACCTGCCGCGGAAATCATTTCCGACAATCTACCTTCGCGGCCTGGCGGTGATCGCGGCGATTTCGCTCGCGGCCATTTTCTTCATCGCGCCGCGCAGCACCTTGCGCCGTTTCGATTGGCACATGTTCTTCCTCGGTGCGGCCTTCGCGCTGCTGGAGGTGAAGGCTTTGACTACATTTGCGCTCCTTTTCGGGAGCACCTGGCTGGTAAATTCGCTCGTCTTCTTCGCCATTCTACTCAGCGTACTCGTGGCCGTGCGCGTGAATGCGCGTTTCACGGTGCGACGAATCTGGATCTTCTACGCATTGCTCTTTGCCACCCTCGCACTCAACCTGGTGATCCGTCCGGAGACGCTCCTTTTTGGAAATGCACTGACGCGTTACGCGATCGCGAGCTGCCTCGCTTTCGCCCCGGTCTTCCTCGCCAACGTAATCTTTTCGCATTCCTTTCGCGAAACCGAATTAGCCGACATCGCCTTCGCCTCCAATCTCTTTGGCATCATGGCCGGCGGAATGCTGGAATATCTAAGCATGCTCTGGGGTTATCACGCGTTGCTTTGGTTGGTGATTGCGTTCTACGTGCTCGCGATGGTGTGGCGCCGCACGGGATTACGCGTCCCGAAGTGGCGTCGCACAGAAGTGCGCGTCCCGAAGCTGTCATCCTGAGCCGCGCAGACGGTCGAAGGATCTCGCCGACGGACTCTTGGTGTCCGCGCAAGATTGCGCGCTGAGTCGCAGCGCGGGCCTCCGAGATTGCAGAAAGTCACAGGGCTGCGGAGAGATCCTTCGACCGCGCTTCGCCGGCTCAGGATGACGGATCGGCGCGGGGCTCAGGGTAACGGATCGGCGCGCAGGGCCTTGAGCAGCGGGCCGCGAGAGCGGGGCAACTTTCCGAACAGGTTCGCGAGGGCGAAAGCCGGATCGTGCTTGATCGCTTTCACGTCATGGACACCGGCGATACATTTCTCGACGCTGTCATCCTGAGCCGCGCAGACGGTCGAAGGATCTCGCCGACGGACTCTTGGTGTCCGAACAAGATTGCGCGATGAATCGCAGCGCGGCCTCCAAGATTGCAGAGAGACGCAGGGCTGTGGAGAGATCCTTCGACCGCGCTTCGCCGGCTCAGGATGACGGGTCGGCGCGGGGCTCAGGGTAACGGATCGGCGCGCAGGGCCTTGAGCAGCGGGCCGCGAGAGCGGGGCAACTTTCCGAACAGGTTCGCGAGGGCGAAAGCCGGATCGTGCTTGATCGCTTTCACGTCATGGACACCGGCGATACATTTCTCGACGCTGTCATCCTGAGCCGCGCAGACGGTCGAAGGATCTCGCCGACGGACTCTTGGTGTCCGAACAAGATTGCGCGATGAATCGCAGCGCGGCCTCCAAGATTGCAGAGAGACGCAGGGCTGTGGAGAGATCCTTCGACCGCGCTTCGCCGGCTCAGGATGACGGGTCGGCGCGGGGC